>JADGDH010000006.1:28618-46933 GCA_016745015.1 Colwellia sp. | reverse complement strand
AATAATGGCTTCAGCTAAAGCACCAGTTGGTTCGCCACCGCCATTTGGGCTTAAACTATCCCAGTAGAAAGTATGATTCCATATTTGCGCAGCATTATTAAAAATACCCGCTGAAGAAGTTTTAATAATTTCTTCTAAAGATTTATCAGCAAAGTCAGTACCTTCAATTAATCCATTTAATTTCACAACGTAAGTATTGTGATGTTTCCCGTAATGAAATGATAATGTTTCTGCAGAAACATGCGGTTCTAGGGCATTTTGTTCATAAGGTAATACAGGTAATTCAATAGCCATTGTGCTCTCCAGTTTTCTTTATTTTAGTGTTTTAAGAATAAAGAGTGTGTTTTTCTTTAAACTTGAGTAAAATGCTCAAGTATTAAATTTATACTCTATTGAGTAACTAGTGTATAGGTTTTTTTTAGCTATTTTCAAATGCTTTATTTGAAAAGTAGTAATTAATATTAAGTATTTATTATTTTTAGAGGGTACTATGGATACTATTGAACGCATTAAAGAACAAATCAGTGAAAATACAGTATTACTTTATATGAAAGGCTCACCAAAATTGCCAAGTTGTGGTTTTTCTTCTCAAGCATCTCAAGCCCTGATTTCATGTGATGAGCAATTTGCTTATGTTGATATTTTACAAAATCCGGATATTAGAGCTGAATTACCAAAATATGCAGATTGGCCTACCTTTCCACAACTTTGGGTTGATGGTGAGTTAGTAGGTGGTTGCGACATTATTTTAGAAATGTTTCAGCAAGGTGAATTGCAAATATTGATAAAAGAAGCTGCTGCTAAAAATGCTTCTGAAGCTTAATTTTAAATAAATATTATATTTCTATTGAAAAATTGATAAATATCGCAATACTAAGAACTAAGATTAGTTATTAATTCTGTTTACTATATTTGGAGAAAAAAATGAGCGTATTAGTTGGTCGTCCGGCACCAGATTTCACTGCAGCAGCAGTTTTAGGTAGTGGTGAAATTGTTGATAGTTTTACATTAAGTGAAGCGATTAAAGGTAAAAAAGCGGTAGTGTTTTTCTACCCATTAGATTTTACTTTTGTATGCCCGTCTGAGTTATTAGCTTTTGATCATCGTATAGAAGAATTTAAAAGTCGTGGTGTTGAAGTTATTGGTGTGTCTATTGATTCACAATTTTCTCATAATGCATGGCGTAACACACCAGTAAACGATGGTGGTATTGGCCCAGTTCAATATACTTTAGTTGCTGATGTTAAACATGATATTTGTAAAGCTTATGATGTTGAGCATCCTGAAGCTGGCGTTGCATTCCGTGGTTCATTCTTAATTGATGAAGAAGGCAATGTTCGTCATCAAGTAGTGAATGATTTACCTTTAGGTCGTAACGTTGATGAAATGTTACGTATGGTTGATGCACTACAATTCCACCAAGAACATGGTGAGGTTTGTCCTGCAGGTTGGAACAAAGGTGATAAAGGTATGACTGCTTCACCAGATGGTGTTGCGGCTTACCTTACAGATAATGCTGACAAGCTATAAGTTTTAGCTTTTCTTAAAAAACCGCGTAAGCGGTTTTTTTATCTCTAAAATTTATTTTAAGTTGTTAATGTTCTTTGCTATCAATTGTAGGAGCAAGCGGCCACCCACCTAAATTATGCCATCTATTTACGATATGACAGAACAGCTCTGCGGTTTTTTCGGTATCATAAAGTGCAGAATGAGCTTCATTATTATTAAAATCAATTTCTGCCGCTTTACAAGCTTTGGCCAATACAGTTTGCCCCAAAGCAAGACCTGCCAATGTTGTCGTATCGAAACTAACAAAAGCATGAAAAGGACTGCGCTTTATTTTAGAGCGGGTAGTTGCTGCATTTAGAAACCCTAAGTCAAAAGCCGCATTATGAGCAACAATAATCGCACGCTGACAACCTGCCAGTTTCATTTTTTTTCTAACTAATTTAAATAATGTTTTTAACGCTTCTTCTTCATCAACCGCACCACGCAATGGGTTTGTTGGATCAATACCCGTAAACTCTAGCGCTTTAGGCTCTAAGTTAGCCCCTTCAAAAGGATTCACATTAAATTGTATTGTTTCATCAATAGATATTTTTCCTGAGTCTTCATCAATCGATAATATAGAAGCTGCAATTTCTAATAAGGCATCAGTTTGCGCATTAAAACCGCCTGTTTCCACATCAATAACAACAGGGAAATAACCACGGAATCGTTGTGAAAAAAGTGGTTTGTTATTTTCTTTATTATCTTTTGTTTCTACGGTATCTGGCATATTATTACTTGATTTTGAAGAGGAAGTCATTGAAATGAACTATATTACGTTAATTATCTCAGAAAAACACAGCAAACACGATAGTAACCTAGCGTAAAATAGACCACAAAGTGTTAAAGTTATTTCAGTTTGAGACGATATAAATAATGTCGTCAATTAATTATGTTGTAAACACTATGAAAATATACTCTCCCCACGCATATAAATTGTTATTCACATCATCATTTTTTGTGACAATTTCTATTGCACTATTTTTTACATTTATGGTTACTCAAGCGCAAGCAGGTATTCGCCAATATAGTGCAGATCTAAATAGTTCAAAGTGGCAACTTGCCAATGATTCTCGATTACAATGTACATTGTCCCATCAAATACCGCATTATGGACAGGCACGATTTTCAGCTAAAGCAAGCCGTAAACTTAATATGGAATTTGAATTGGATATGATGCTTTTACCTGATAGCTATTCGCTTGCTCAGGTTAGAAGTGAATCACCTAGCTGGCGTCCAGGTTATGGCGATAAAGTTTTAGCTAACATGAAATTATATAAACAATTTAACCCTAGTTTACCTAAAAAAGTTGCTTGGGCTATGTTAAGTGAGTTAGAGCAAGGTATGAGCCCAACTTTTTATTACAATGACTGGTATAGTGAGCAAGATGAAATATCTGTTGGCTTATCAACTGCGCGTTTTAAAGGTGCTTACCGTAACTTTGTTGCTTGTATAGGAAATCTATTAAATTATAGTTTTGATGATATTTCTTATACTGTTCTAAATTATCAATCAAATAGTGATAAATTCACTAAAGCATCACAAAGACGTATTGACATGATTCGTGAATACCTCAGTTTAGATCCAAACCTTGAACTAGTGCTTGTAGATGCATACTCAGATAGTTATGGAGGGCGTTGGTCTAACCTTAAATTATCAGAGAAAAGATCAGCTAAAATTCGTGATTACTTTGTTAAAAATGGTATTGATGCTAGCCGTATCGAAGCAAATGGATATGGTGAAAAACGTCATATTGCTTCTAATGATACAATCCTTGGTCGTGGTAAAAACCGTAGAGTAGTTATTCAGATGCAAAAACTATAAAAACAATTTACCTCGTTGTTGTATTGCCCAATTTATTCGTCAAAAGTACTCATTGATGTTCATCAACTCCGTGCTTTTTTCTTTAAATTGAACCATACACCTTATAGGTAAAGTGTTTTATGTGAAAAAATATACTGTAAATAATTCTTTATATTAATTCAGTTTGTTGAATATTTAATAAAACTAATTAGTTGAATAGGTCTGTCGATTCGAAGTAATCTACAGGCCTATTTTTTTAATTATAGTTTTGTGAACTATAATTTTGTAAATTTTTTAAGGTACTCTAAATGAAAATTTTTAAGCAGTTTATATTGTTAGCAGCATTAACAATGTCGCAGTTAGTAACAGCAGCAATGCCTGCCAATAAATCAGTATTAAATGATGCTTATACTTATGCTAATTATAATCAAGTGATCACAACACATCTTTATTTAGATTTAGCTGTCGACTTTGAACAAAAAACACTATCTGGTTTTGCGGAGTTATCGCTAAAGTGGTTAGTTGATGATACTAATACGGTAATTTTAGATACTCGTGATTTAATTATTCATAAAGTGATGACTCAAAATAGCCAAGGAGAATGGCAAAAGGTGAGTTTTGATCTGGCTAAACGTGATCATGTTTTAGGTGCTAAGTTAACAATAAAGGCTAAGTATCAAGCTGAAAAACTGCGGGTTTATTATAACTCAACAGAAAAAGCGTCTGGTTTGCAATGGTTATCTGCTGAACAAACTGCAGGTAAAGAACAGCCATTTTTGTTTAGTCAAAACCAAGCTATACATGCTCGTTCTTGGATTCCAATTCAAGATACGCCAAGCGTTCGTGTTACCTACACGGCGCGTATTACTACAGACAAAGATTTATTAGCGGTAATGAGTGCTAACAACGAGCCTGATACTGAGCGTGATGGTGATTACTTCTTTTCAATGCCACAAGCTATTCCTGCTTATTTGATCGCGATAGGTGTAGGAGATTTACACTTTAAAGCCATGAGTCATCAAACAGGTATTTATGCGGAAACTAATATTTTAGATGCAGCAGTAGCTGAGTTTGATGATACTCAAGCTATGATTAATAAAGCTGAAAAAATGTATGGTAAATATCGTTGGGGCCGTTATGACTTATTAATACTACCACCAAGTTTTCCTTTTGGCGGTATGGAAAATCCTCGTTTATCTTTTATTACACCAACCGTTATTGCAGGTGATAAAAGCTTAGTTAATTTAATCGCTCATGAGTTAGCGCATTCATGGTCTGGTAATTTAGTAACAAATGAAAGCTGGCGTGATCTGTGGTTAAACGAAGGCTTCACAAGCTATGTTGAAAATCGCATTATGGAAGCTGTATTTGGTGAAAACCGAGCAATTATGGAACAAGCACTTGACGCGCAAGGCTTAAATAATGAAATTGTAGAGTTAGCCCCAAGCGATACTAAACTTTATATCGATTTGAAAGGTCGTGATCCAGATGATGCTTTTTCTGGTGTTCCATATACTAAAGGGCAATTGTTTTTAATTTACTTAGAGAAAAAATTTGGCCGTGATCGTTTTGATACTTTCGTGTTGGAATACTTTGATAGCCATGCCTTTCAAAGCCTAGGTACAACTGATTTTGTTAAATATCTTAAAGAAAACTTAACACATAAATATCCAAATATTGTTAGTGATGAAGAAGTGAATGAGTGGATTTATGAACAAGGTTTACCTGCTTTTGTCCCTAAACCTACCTCTACAGCTTTTAGTACCATTGATTTTCAAATTTCGCAGTGGTTGGCTGATACTATAACGTTAGAGCAGTTACCTACAGCTAGTTGGACATTACATGAGTGGTTACATTTTATAAATAATTTGCCAATTAATGTTAATAATGAACGTATGTCAGTACTTGATAACACCTTTGATTTAACGCATAGCAATAATGCTGAAATTGCTCATGCATGGTATTTGTTATCAGTACGATCAGGTTATGATGTTGTTTTTCCTGCTATGTCTGAGTACTTAATTGCTATTGGACGTCGTAAATTAATAGTGCCTTTATACAAAGAATTAGCTCAAACAGAGCAAGGTAAAGCGTGGGCATTAAAAGTTTACCAGCAAGCACGCCCTGGCTATCATGGTTTAGCGCAAGGTACTATTGACGGTATTTTGAAAAAAGATAACTAATACAAATTAAATTAATGAACCTACCTAACTGAGGTTAGGTAGGTTTAGTGAACTTTATTTCGGCCATTCTCTTTAGCTTTGTATAAAGCTTTGTCAGCACGGCTAATCCATGATTCTGGTGTGTCGAGTGTATTATATTCTGCAACACCTATAGAAAGAGTAAGCTTTATGTTGTTAGCAAATCTATGTTGCTCAATGATGTCGCGTATTTTTTCTGCTAGTATTTTAGTTGCTTCGATGCTCATATTTAATGGCACAATGATGAATTCATCACCACCAAACCTGTATAATGAATCTAATACGCGAGTATGCTTGACTATCAATTCACACACACTTACTAGTATTTGGTCACCAGCGGCATGTCCATAGTCATCATTTACTTCTTTGAAATCATCTAAGTCAATAAGTATTAGGCACATTGTGTACGTTTCTCGGTTTTGACTTGTTATAACTTGTGCAAGCTTTAAATCTAAAGCTCTTCGATTGCCTGATGATGTTAATGGGTCAATTGATGCTAGTAATGATAATTCATTCTGCTTATCGTAGTATGAGCGAAAAATTACAGATGATAACGATGCGGTTAGGCCTAGGGTTGCAATAATAGTGCAGAATGATATCAAATCAACTCTAGGGTAAATAATTATAGATATTGCCAATATTAATAATGATGTGAATACCCTTGCTAGTCTTAATGGTACTAGGTGGTGGATTGCAATGATGGCAGGCGATACCCAAAGAATTTGGGATTCACCCTTGATGATAATGGTTATCAATGCTGCTAATGCTACTAGTATTGCGAATATCTTTTTTGCAATATCTATTTTTCGCGTGATTAAAATATACAAGAAAAATATTATTGCAATGAGTGATGTTATCCCATCAAATATTGCCAAAGAAGTATCACCCTGAAACCATCGTAAAAATGCAAATGGGGATATTGTTATCGCAGTTAATAGGCTAAGTGATAACAATGCTTTTTCAGGTGTTGTTCTGTTAACCATATAGTTACCCTAATTTGTTATAACATAACTAATATGGCAATACTTCAGTGAATAATCAAGGTGTTTCATTGGTTATATTACCCTTATTTGGTCAGTATTTATGTGAGCTAGCTTTTGAAATATAGTTTGTCGCCAGTATTTATAATGCTAATAATTTACGTATAAATGCCTTCAAATTCTTCCACTGAGAAACGTTTATTTTTCTTTGTATCAATGTCACCAGAGATGATATCATTTGGCAATCTGTTAAGTGATGTTGCTGGTTTTACTGTTCTGGTGATTGAAGTGTATTCTTTACGTGGAATATAGATCAAGTTAATGCTTGTGGAGCTTCGACATAACCTTCAACATAATAGAAATATGTGCTCTAAAAAATGGATTTATGTACATGTAGAAATCAACATTACTAATTTAAATAAATAACTGAAATATAGAAGAATTCATGAAAGAAACAATACCAACAAATTTTATTCGTCAAATTATCGATACTGATCTTGCTAGTGGCAAACATAACTCAATACAAACTCGCTTTCCGCCAGAGCCTAATGGCTTTTTGCATATTGGTCATGCGAAAGCTATTTGTTTAAATTTTGGTATTGCCCAAGACTATAATGGTCTGTGTAATTTACGCTTTGATGATACCAACCCTGAAAAAGAAGATATTGATTATGTGCATGCCATAAAAAAAGATGTTCAATGGCTAGGTTTTGAGTGGGCAGGGGATATACGTTATTCCTCTGACTACTTTGAACAACTACATGACTTTGCTATTGAGTTGATTAAAAAAAGCTTGGCATTTGTTTGTTTTTTAAATGGCGACGAAATGCGAGAATACCGTGGCACGTTAAATAAGCCAGGTAAAAATAGCCCATATCGTGACACTTCTATTGAAGAAAATTTGAGCTTATTTGAAAAAATGCGTAATGGCGAATTTAAAGAAGGCGAATGTTCGTTGCGTGCTAAAATAGATATGACGTCTAGTTTTATGTGCATGCGTGATCCTATTATTTATCGTGTACGTTTTGCTCATCATCATCAAACGGGGGATAAATGGTGCATTTACCCAATGTATGATTTTACTCACTGTTTATCAGATGCGATTGAAGGTATTACTCACTCAATTTGTACTTTAGAGTTTCAAGATAATCGCCGTTTGTATGACTGGGTTGTTGATAATGTTTCAGTGCCTGTTAAACCACACCAATATGAATTTTCACGTTTAAACCTTGAATATACGTTAATGAGTAAGCGTAAACTAAATATGTTAGTGGAAGATAAGTTAGTTGATGGTTGGGATGATCCTCGTATGCCAACTATTGCGGCTTTTAGACGTCGTGGTTACACGCCCGCTTCAATGAGAGAGTTTGCTAAACGTATTGGTGTTACCAAAATGGAAAACACGGTAGAAATGAGCGTGTTAGAAGCCTGTATCCGTGAAGATTTAAATGATAATGCACCACGTGCAATGGCTGTGCTTGACCCTATTAAATTAGTGATAGAAAACTATCCAGAAGATAAAACCGAAGATTTAACGGTTAAAAATCATCCTAGCGATGAAAGCCAAGGTACACGTATTGTACCATTTAGTGGTGAGCTTTTTATTGAAGCTGAAGATTTTAGAGAAGAAGCAAATAAAAAATATAAGCGTTTAGTTATTGATAAAGCTGTTCGTTTGCGTGGCGCTTATGTTGTTACAGCGACGCGTTGCGATAAAGATGAACAAGGCAATGTTACTACTGTGTACTGTACCTACCTTGAAGATACCTTAGGAAAGAATCCAACGGACGGTACTAAACCTAAGGGTGTAATTCATTGGGTTGATGCAGATAAATCACTTGATGCTACGGTACGCTTATACGATAGGTTGTTTACTGTACCAAACCCAGCAGCGACAGATGATCTTCAACAAGTAATGAACCCAGAGTCATTAGTGGTAATTAAAACTGCAAAAGTTGAACCATCATTAACTGCAGCTAAACCAGAGCAAGCTTATCAGTTTGAGCGCCAAGGTTACTTCTGCTTAGATAATAATATTACAAAGACAGGTGATTTAGTATTTAACCGTACTGTAGGGTTACGCGATACTTGGGCGAAAATATCTAAGTAACATTTTTTATAAGTACTAGAATGAGAGGCAGATAAGGATTTATCTGCCTTTTTAATAAGTTATATTTGTTAACTTAAATTTTTGGCAAGGGTTTCTATGATAAAAATATCCTTCTTTTTAGTATTAGTTATTAGTAGTATTTCTTTTAGCACAAAAATAAAATCAGAAGAATTAGAGCCTGTGCATTATGCTTATTCAAATTATTTGGGTAGCGGCATTTATCACACTACAGGCCAAAGTGTAACGTTAATTAACTTGCCTTTTTTAATTGAGTTAGGTCAAGAGGAAAATACAACCTATAGTTTACGACTTCCTGTTTCTTTAGGTTTCTTTGATTTTAATTTTGAGGATATTCCAGAATTAGATCTACCTGACAGTGTTGGTACACTTACTTTTACCCCAGGTGTTCAACTTAATTATCAATATACTGATAACTTAGTGATAGAGAGCTACTTAGATCTTGGTTATTCTCGTAATTTAACTACAGACAAAGATGTTTTAGTTCATTCTGGGGGTATATCTAGTTTATATTCTTTTGATGTTGGAAAGTATGACTCTATATGGGCAAGTAGAATATATTATGCTGGCTATAATGGGCATAATTATAATGCCGCTGACTTATATGCTGCAATTCAAATAGGGATAGAAACAGGTTTACCCGTTAAGTATCAACTTTTTGGTTATAACTATCAACCAAGGCTGTTTGCTACTGCTTTTTGGTATTTCACTGAGGTTGACTTTAATTTACCTAGTGATCCAAGTCAAAAAAGTTCAGAAAAAAATAGTATCACTTTATCAAACAGTCTTGAATTTGGAGTAACTATGGAATTTGATAAGCTCATCGGCTACTCATGGGCGGGGTTTGATACTTTAGGGGTTAGCTATCGTTTTAGCGAAAATATTAATGTGGTACGCCTTTTATTTAGCTTTCCAATATGATTCCTAATATAAAGTAGGATTTTGCAAATTTGAGCTGTAGCAATCATAGTAATAAATTGACTCAAATCTGCAATAATAAAGGTTTATTCTTATAGCTTAGCTATAGTTTAGGGATACGGATTTTCTTCTCTTCGCTTTGACGATAAATAATCAAGGTTTTACCGATAACTTGTATTTTTGTAGACTTAGTTTCACGACAAATAGCCTCAACAATTAAACCTTTAGTTTCTCTATCATCAGTTGGGATCTTTACTTTAATCAATTCGTGATGGTTAAGTGCATAATCAATTTCAGCAACAACAGCTTCAGTTAAGCCATTATTACCAAGTAATACAACAGGTTTAAGTGAGTGAGCAACACCTTTTAAATATTGAATTTGTTTTTTATTTATAGTCATTATAATTTTTCGATAGTCGTTAACTTGAATTAACGCTATTTTACCCTTATCTAACTGTTAATATCTATAAATAGTCAAAAAAACTAAGTGAAGACAGTAAAAATATGGCAAAGAAAAAACATACCGCTAGTTCACAGCGTTGGCTTGATGAGCATTTTGAAGATGAATATGTAAAAAAGGCTAAAAAATTAGGCTTGCGTTCTCGTGCTGTTTTCAAAATTGAAGAGATAAATAATAAAGATAGATTAATCAAACCGGGTATGAAAGTAGTTGATTTAGGTGCTGCTCCAGGTGGTTGGTCTGAATATGCAGTAAAAGCCGTAGGTGAGAATGGACAGGTGATTGCTTGTGATATTTTACCGATGGATGCTATTGCAGGTGTTGATTTTTTAGAAGGTGATTTTCGTGAAGAAGCGGTGCTTGATGCTTTGCTAACTCGTATTAACGGTACTCACACCTCAAGGAAAATCGATGTAGTGATGTCAGACATGGCTGCAAATATGACAGGTAATGAAAGTGCTGATTCAGCCCGTAGCATGTATTTAGTAGAACTCGCTTTAGATATGTGCCACCAAGTGTTAAAGCCCAATGGTGCTTTTGTAGTAAAGGTTTTTCAAGGCGCTGGTTTTGAAGATTTTATGAAAGCTGTTCGTATAGTATTTAAAGCAGTAAAAACTAGAAAACCTGAGTCTTCACGTGCGCGTTCACGAGAAGTGTATTTGGTTGCTACAGGCTTTAAAGGTTAGTATTTATATCCAATTCAAGTCAGTAAGTTGTTACTAGTTGTAAATACAGACTAAAGTTAATTAGCGACAAGGCTTGAATTGTAGTAAATTAGTCACAACATTACAGTGTAGGTTGAAATTTACTCCTACAAATCAATATTTAATTTATCAATCCAATGAGGTCATTAAGTTGAGCGATATGGCAAAAAATCTTATTTTATGGCTAGTGATAGCTGTTGTTTTAATGTCTGTTTTTCAGAGTTTTTCTCCTAATACAGCCAATGAACAACAAATGGACTACACACGTTTTATCACTGATGTTCGTCAAGGACAAATTCGTGATGCTAACGTAGATCGAAACGGTGTTATAACGGGTGAAAAACGTAGTGGTGAAGCATACACTACGACTATCCCAGGTGGTTATGATCGTGATTTAATCAATGATCTTGTTAAGCAAGGTGTTCGTGCTCAAGGTAAATTACCAGAAGAAACTAGCTTTTTAACGACTATTTTTGTTTCTTGGTTCCCAATGATTTTATTAATTGGTGTTTGGATTTTCTTTATGCGCCAAATGCAAGGTGGTGGCGGTAAAGGCGCTATGTCTTTTGGTAAATCTAAAGCTCGCCAGCTAGGTGAAGAACAAATTAAAACTACGTTTGCTGATGTTGCAGGTTGTGATGAAGCAAAAGAAGACGTAGCAGAGCTTGTTGAATACTTAAGAGAACCTACCAAATTCCAAAAATTAGGTGGTCGTATTCCATCAGGAATATTACTTGTTGGTCAACCTGGTACAGGTAAAACGTTATTAGCAAAGGCTATTGCTGGTGAAGCCAAAGTGCCTTTCTTTACAATTTCTGGTTCAGATTTTGTTGAAATGTTTGTTGGTGTTGGTGCCTCTCGTGTACGTGATATGTTTGAACAAGCTAAAAAAGCGGCACCTTGTATTATTTTTATTGATGAAATTGATGCCGTAGGTCGCCAGCGTGGTGCGGGTATGGGTGGTGGTCATGATGAACGTGAACAGACCTTGAACCAAATGCTTGTAGAAATGGATGGTTTTGAAGGTAATGAAGGTGTTATTGTTATTGCAGCCACTAACCGTCCAGACGTATTAGATCCAGCGTTACTACGCCCTGGTCGATTTGACCGCCAAGTAACTGTTGGTTTACCTGATATTCGTGGTAGAGAACAAATTTTAAAAGTACATATGCGTAAAGTACCATTAGGCGATGATGTTAAAGCAGCGGTTATTGCGCGTGGTACTCCAGGTTTCTCAGGTGCTGATTTAGCTAATTTAGTCAATGAAGCGGCTTTATGGGCTGCTCGTACTTCACGCCGTACTGTAAGTATGCATGAGTTTGACAAAGCGAAAGACAAAATCATGATGGGCTCAGAGCGTAAATCTATGGTGATGAGTGAGTCAGAAAAAGAAATGACCGCATATCATGAAGCGGGTCATGCACTGATTGGTCGATTAGTTCCTGATCATGATCCTGTTTATAAAGTTAGTATAATTCCTCGTGGTCGCGCGTTGGGTGTGACTATGTATTTACCAGAGCAAGACAGATTCAGCCATTCTAAGCAGCATTTAGAAAGTAATATTTCTTCTTTATATGGTGGTCGTATCGCTGAAGATGTGATTTACGGTAGTGATAACGTATCAACAGGTGCATCCAATGATATTGAACGCGCTACTAATATTGCGCGTAAAATGGTTACTCAATGGGGACTTTCTGAAAAATTAGGCCCTATGCTTTTTGCTGAAGAAGAAGGTGAAGTATTCTTAGGCCGAACGTCTGCTAAATCGCTGCACATGTCAGACGAAACAGCTAAATTAATTGATGAAGAAATTAAAGCGGTAGTTGCTCGAAATTACGACCGTGCTGAAACATTAATAAAAGATAACTTAGATATTTTACATGCGATGAAAGATGCGTTAATGAAATATGAAACTATTGATGCTTTGCAAATTGACGATTTGATGGCAAGAATTAGCGTTAGAAAACCGTCTGATTGGGATGATAGTGATTCTAGCTCAAGTTCTAGTTCTAGCACTGATTCAAGTGAAGATGGCACAACTAAGAAATCAGATAAATCTGATGATAGTACAACGCCAGATTTATCTGAGCCAAGTAGTGATACACCTGCTAAATAGTTTGTAAAGTAAATTCAAACAATGAGCCTCGATGTTTACTTAAGGATAAGTAAACATCGAGGCTTTGTTTTATTTTAAATGATAATAAAAATACCAATCGTGGCCTTATGATTGAAAATTCTATAAAAACACAAGCTGATCAAGCAGCATTAGCAAATTTAAGCATAGCGGATTTAAATAATGTACAAGTGATGGGGATTTTAAATGTTACCCCTGATTCTTTTTCTGATGGCGGTAATTTTTCTCATTTAGATAGTGCATTAAAACAAGTAGAGTTAATGATAGAAAATGGCGTCAATATTATAGATATTGGTGGTGAATCAACTCGCCCTGGTGCCGTTGATGTGAGCGATAAAGACGAAATAACACGGGTTATCCCTTTGCTTAAAGCAATTAAGTCTCGTTTTGATACACCGGTTTCTATTGATACCAGTAAAGCAGTTGTTATGAATGAAGCTATTAATTATGGTGCTGACATGATTAATGATGTTAGGGCGTTGCAAAATAAAGGATGCCTTGATGTTGTCGCTCAAAGTGATATTTTAATATGCTTAATGCACATGCAAGGTATGCCAAGAACCATGCAAGAAAACCCACAATATGAAGATATCATTAATGATATACTTCAATTCTTTGTACAGCGCATTGAATGTTGTGAACAAAAAGGAATAAAAAAAGAACGTTTAATTTTAGATCCTGGGTTTGGCTTTGGTAAAACTCAAAAGCACAATTACCAAATACTTGCACAGTTATCTTCGTTTAAAAAACTTAACTTACCACTGCTTGCAGGAACATCGCGTAAATCTATGTTAGGTCAATTGCTAAACCGTGATGTTGATCAACGTTTAGCTGGCAGTTTGGCTACTGCCATGGTTGCTGTGCAGCAGGGGGCAAGTATAATACGGGTTCATGATGTTGCAGAGACTGTAGATACAATAAAAATTTTAAAAACCGTTGCTCAATATAATCAATGAAAAGTAACTAGCTGAGAGCTTAGTTTTAAAATAAAGTTAATAAATTAAAAAATAAATATTTAAAGGAAAAATAATGACTGGTCGTAAATATTTTGGCACTGATGGTGTACGCGGTTTAGTTGGTCAGTATCCAATTTCACCTGAATTTGTTATGAAGCTAGGGTATGCTGCAGGTAAAGTATTAGCGGCGCAAGGCACGAAAAAAGTATTAATTGGTAAAGATACTCGCATTTCAGGTTATATGCTTGAATCAGCATTAGAAGCTGGTTTTTCTGCGGCAGGTATTGATATTGGTTTGTTAGGGCCAATGCCAACACCAGGTATTGCTTATTTAACCAAAACATTTCGTGCAGAGGCTGGCATTGTTATCAGTGCATCCCATAACCCTTATTATGATAACGGAATCAAATTTTTCTCACAAGATGGTCAAAAATTACCTGACGATGTTGAATTAGCGATTGAAGCAGAGTTAGATAAACCTATGGGGTGCGTAGAATCAGCACATTTAGGTAAGGCAAATCGAATTGAAGATGCTGCTGGTCGTTATATCGAATTTTGTAAAAGTAATTTTCCTAGCCAAATGTCATTGAAAAATTTAACGATAGTTGTAGATTGTGCTCATGGTGCAACTTATCATATTGCCCCTGATGTTTTTCGTGAATTAGGCGCAACTGTGATTGAAGTTGGTACATCACCTAATGGTACAAACATTAATGACGATTGTGGCGCGACATCAATGAAAATGATAAGTGAAGCAGTAGTTGAACATGATGCTGATTTAGGTATCGCGCTTGATGGTGACGGCGATCGTTTAATGATGGTAGATCATACTGGATATGTCATTGATGGTGATGAAGTTGTTTATATTATTGCTTGTAATGATTTAAAGTCAGGCGACTTGCACGGTGGCGTAGTCGGCACCCTTATGAGCAATATGGGTCTTGAGTTGGCATTAGAAAAGTTAGATATTCCTTTCGCTCGTAGTAATGTTGGCGACAGATATGTGATGGAGCTACTTAGAGAAAAAGGTTGGCAATTAGGTGCTGAAAATTCAGGCCATATCATCAACCTAAATCATACCTCAACTGGCGATGGTATTATTGCTGCTTTAAATGTTCTTACCGCTGTAAAACAACAGAGTAAGTCATTATTTGAATTGCGTCAGGGCATGACTATGTTGCCTCAGGTTTTAGTTAATGTACGTTTTGCAGGTAATAGCGACCCTATTAATGCGTCAAGCGTTAAAACATCGGTTGATAAAGTGAATGCCCAGCTAGCAGGTCGAGGACGTGTATTGTTACGTAAATCAGGTACAGAGCCTCTCATTAGAGTGATGGTTGAAGGCTCTGAGCTTGAAGAAGTAACCGCTTTAGCAAATGAAATTGCAGAATCAGTTAAATTAGCAAGCTAACCGGTTTTAGTGACTAAATAACAATCAGACAGCCGAGATATTTAATTGATAATTGATTGATTTAAACTTATCGCTTGTAAGTTAATCTCAGGTTAGTTAATATCTCGCGGCTTCATTTTACAATACATTGAAAAGTGGATAGGAGATAATATATGACTAGACGTGCAATCGTTGCAGCTAACTGGAAAATGAATGGTGATTTGGCTTTAGTTAACACTATGGTTTCTAGTTTAACCAACATTGAATTACAAGATAATGTTAACGTGGTGATTTGTCCTAGTTCTCCTTATTTATCTGAGCTTGTAGTTAAAGCAAGGGCAGGTAATTTAAGTGCTGCTATTCAAGTGGGAGCTCAAAATGTAAGTGAACATGAAAGTGGTGCATTTACAGGTGAAGTTTCTACACAAATGTTGAAGGAATTATCGGTAGAATTTGTTATTATAGGCCACTCTGAGCGTAGAAGTTATTATCATGAAACTTCTACCCAAGTTGCTCATAAAGTTAATGCTGTACTTAAATCAGGCTTAACACCCATTTTATGTATTGGTGAAAGTGAAGCTGAACGGGCGACAGAGCAAACTGAAACAGTATTAGCTTCGCAGCTACAACCTGTTATTGATGAAGTGGGTATAGAGAAATTTATTGATGTTGTTATTGCTTATGAACCCGTTTGGGCCATAGGCACAGGAAAAACAGCATCAAGTAAGATGGCACAAGAAACACATCAATTTATTCGCCAATTTCTAGCGCAAGCTAATGAAAATGTGGCGGCTAAAGTGCCTTTATTATACGGTGGTAGCGTGAAGGCGTCGAACTGTGAAGAATTATTCGCACAACCTGATATAGACGGTGGTCTTATTGGTGGTGCTAGTTTACACGCTGAACAATTCAAAGTAATTTGCTCGGCAGCGAAAGGAAAGTAAAAATGTTGTATCAAGTTTTAATTATAGCCTATGTACTTATTGCCTTAGCCTTAATCGGCTTGGTGTTAATCCAGCAAGGTAAAGGTGCTGATATGGGTGCTTCTTTTGGAGCAGGTTCATCTGCAACTGTATTTGGTGCGGGTGGATCAGGTAATTTTTTAACTAAAATGACTACATGGTTAGCAATTGGTTTTTTTGTTATTAGCCTAGTATTAGGTAATTTAACAGCAAATCGTACTAAATCTGTTGAAGAGTGGAATGATTTAAGTGCTCCCGTAAGTGAGCAAACTATTGCTACTGATGCTATTCCAACTGATAAAATTAGTGAAAGTGCAGAGCCAAAAGTAACAGCGAGTGAAAATTCAGATGTTCCAGCTGCTGATGCTCCTGCTACCAAAGAAGACGATAGCGACATACCAAAATAGCATTGAGAGTTAAGTTTGCTTGTTTACCTCAATATGAGCAAGATAACTTAATAAAACAGACAGTTTAAAAAGTTTAATGCGGTCGTGGTGGAATTGGTAGACACGTATGCTTGAGGGGACTGCGGGTCTAAAAGTTAAGTGCTCTTATTTCCCTCGAAATGAGCAAGTTAACTTAGTAAAACAGATAGTATAGTTTAGTATTGCGCGGTTGTGGCGGAATTGGTAGACGCGTCAGCTTGAGGGGCTGATGACTTAGGTCGTGGGGGTTCAAGTCCCCCCAACCGCACCACTAAACTTATACAAATAGACATTTAAAGGCTGATTCGTGATGAATCGGCCTTTTTTCGTTTGGTTGCTAATTGTCCTGTTCGCACCGTTCCGACTATGTTTTGTATTAAATTCAACCTGTTTTTCAATGAAGTAGGCTGATTTTTTACTATTATCAAAAATATTTTCAACTTTCAGGATAAAAATTAATTTTTTATTTGCCTATATTCGATAGTTTCACATTTTGAGCATCGTAAATCTGCATTTCTCTACGAACGCTGTTGCTTATTAATATCTGTTTTCATCGTTCCAATATACTTAGCTAATCTGGAAAATAGAAACCTGATAAAACGCCATCCCATGCGTTAACAAATTTTGCTGTTCCTCTATGTTGTTTGTTATTGAAAACTTTAGCAGGTGTCATACTCTCTAGGTTACTGTGAGGTCTGATCACGTTGTACCATACTTGATAAATATTAAGTTGAGCTTGCAAGTGACAATAAGGGACAAAACTTATTTGCCGCCACTTTTGTTTAAACGTACCAAAACACCTTTCAATCCTTCCATTTTGCCAAGGACAGGCAATATCTGTAGTTTGGCGCTTTATCGATAGCAATCTAAGGGACAGTTTGATCAGTTTAGAAGTAAAGCAGCTTTCATTATCGGTTCTGATCTTTTTAGGAAAACCGTAATGTTTAATCGTTTGAATTAATTCTCTGAGTATAACCAATGAATGTTTGCTTTTTAGTTCTTGTAAACACAATAAAGCACGAGAACCATGATCAATAATGCCAAGTATTAGCCGTTGCTTACCATTGATGTTAGCAGTGGTTAAATCTATGCCCCATGTGTGGTTAATTGCCGATGCTTTTGGCTTTCGTGATTTAATCTCTCTACGTTTACACTTGATTTGGTAGCTGTTGGCTTTCAGCTTTTCATACACATAGGTTTTACTAACAGATTCATTTTGATCATGATGGATCTGATTAAAAATATTGGCAATTGAGCCACAACCATTATCAGGCATCATGGCCTTAAGGTAGATAACTTTATCTACTACCCATTGAGGTTTCTTTCTATTTCTGGCATATCCATAATGCTCTAATTTTTCAGGAACATTGGATCGTTTCTTAATAGACTTATTGTATCGTTGAGTTAGTCGATGAAAAATATTTTCAAGCAACGCCATTATGTATAAAAGTAGTCGCACAATTTAAAATCCTTTTTTGATAGATAAAGTTAATTAGGTGCTATTGACTCATATTTAAAGGTGCTTTATGCAAGCTAAATTTATCCCATTATCCGATCTTAAAATCAATCAGATAGGTGGTGGTCAATTATCCAAAAGACTTTCACAGACCTAGACTAGTGATATCAAGGGATTAAACATTACAGTAAAACTACAACACAGTTAAATAAAGGAAATAGTTATTAAAGCTTACATTAAAAGCTAATTT
>JADGDH010000006.1:24873-28518 GCA_016745015.1 Colwellia sp. | reverse complement strand
TTACATTAAAAGCTAATTTTATGTTACACTAAAAGCTAATTGCAACCTACGACAAAAGCTAATGATAATGAGTATAAACCCAATCTCTCAAAAGTTGGCGCATTCTTTAGGGCAATTAAAACAGCTGCAAGATCAGGGGATTGTTGCATTACAATCAAAAATGCTAGAGCGCAGTGATAGAGAGCGCTTGTCTAAACACGGATTTATTCGTGAAATAATGCGTGGCTGGTATATCCCCTCAAGCCCTGATGAACAAGCGGGTGATAGTACATCTTGGTATGCTTCCTTTTGGGATTTTTGTGCTGCATATTTAGATGAACGATTAAAACAAAACTGGTGCTTATCGCCTGAGCAATCTATCCAATTACATATTGGTGATAAAACGGTGCCACCACAATTATTGGTTCGTTCCTCTAAAGGGCGCAATAAGCCAACCAGCTTTATTCATAATACTTCTGTGTTTGATATTCGCTCAACATTACCTAAGCCAAACCAATTGACGATAGTTGATAGCTTACGAGTTTACAGCTTGGCAGCTGCTATTGTGCATTGTTCAAAAAACACTTTTGTTGATAGACCCATTCAAATGCGAACCGCACTATCTATGATAACCGATGCTTCAGAAGTGCTTGTGGTGTTACTTGAAGGTGGTCATGTCACGTTAGCTGGCCGTTTAACGGGAGCTTTTAGAAATATTGGGCGTGATTTGATTGCAGATAACATTCTTAAGGGGATGGATGCTGTTGATTATAAAGTTAAAGAAGTTGATCCTTTTGAAGATAAAACGACAATTACCTTTGGTCGCCGTGAAGTATCTCCTTATGTGAATCGTATGCGCTTAATGTGGCATGCTATGCGTGATGGTGTTATCGAGAATTTCCCAACAGTGCGGGTAGACTCAATAGATGTCGATGACTACTTAGCCGAAGTTGAAGATAAGTTTGTCAGTGATGCTTATCACTCGTTATCCATTGAAGGTTATCGTGTTACTTATGATCTTATTGAGCATGTACGCTCAGGCGATTGGAACCCCGAGCAATCAGATGAGAGTAAAAAGCATCTCGATGCGATGGCGGCAAAAGGCTACTGGGATGCTTTTCAACAAGTGATGCTTGCGGTTGAACGGGTATTACATGGCGAAAATTGTGGTGAAGTTTTTGAAGCGGTTCATGGTGATTGGTACTTAGCTTTGTTTGGCCCGAGTGTCGCTGCTGGTATTGTTAAGCAATCTGATTTAGCAGGTTATCGAACCGGTCCAGTGTTTATTAGAAAATCGATGCATACACCGCCAAGCAGAGAAGCTGTTCGCGATATGATGCCTGCACTATTTGACTTGCTGATTGCAGAAGAAAACCCAGCGGTGCGAGTCATCCTAGGGCATTTCATTTTTGTTTATATTCATCCTTACTTTGATGGTAATGGCCGTATGGGACGGTTTATCATGAACTTAATGATGGCATCAGGTGGTTTTTCTTGGACAGTTGTGCCAGTTGAAAGGCGAGAAGAGTATATGCAAGCGTTGGAAGCCGCTAGCGTAAAAGAAAATATTGTACCTTTTACAAGGTTTATTGCCTCGTTATTATAGATACTAATATGTACTTATAAGGTAATAAAAAGTGTGGATACAGATGATATTGACAAGCGAGTTTTGTTAAACAGTGAGCTGAATTTTTTAAAATCTTGGTTGCTAATTCAGATGTAAGTTATTGATCTCAAATGACTGGTACTGCTAGGCTTTTCAAGCCTAGAGAACAGGTTTTTACTTGTAAGTTGTTGTATATTCGTTGTTTATGTCGTTTAGGTAAGCATTCTTGAGGGGCATATGCTTAATCGCGTGAGGGTTCAAGTCCCTCCGACCGCACCATTAAATTTTAAAGGGCTACAGCGAAGTAGCCTTTTTTATCTCTGCTGTTTGAAAAAAATCGTCCTGTTTCCGTACCCCAAAACAGACTGAGTTGTCTTCAAGTTTAAGACTATAACCCTATTTAGCAATATTGTTTTTTATGCGAGTTAACGGTATTACTCAATTTTGATAGGTTTATGTTCTTGTTTAGCCAAAAGAACGCTTTGATGCACCAATAAAGAGGCTGTTTCACGTTGTGCATGAACAAACGCCTTTATAGGAAGGTGTTCTAACTGTTGCTTTTCTTCCTGTGAGTTGATTTTTACGATTAATTTAGCGCTAGAGCAGTAATCTAATACCGACTCACAAATAAGTTTTTTCGTATTGATGGTATTAACAGTAATAATAATGCTTCCAGATTGTTCTACCTTGAGTGACTCTTGTACTGGTAATTTATCTAAATGACCAAAATAAGCTTGGTAGCCTTTTTTTCTTGCCATAATTACATGCTGCAAATTGTCAGAAATAATAACAAAAGGCACCTTTATTTGAAGTAGGTCTTTGGCAACAATACGTCCTAGTATGTCAAAGCCACAGATGATGCAATGGTGTTTAATATTAATGGGGCTAATTTTATCAGACTCAAAAAATTCAGTAACGAATAAAGCGGCTAATTTATATATATTGTTAACCATAAAGGGCGTAATTAGCATAGAAGATATACTTATTAATACCAGCATATTTGTTAAGGTTTCTTCGATTAAATGTTGCTTGCTAGCCAATGCAAAAATAGCGAATGAAAACTCACCTACTTGGCATAAAGCTAAGGCAGATTTTAATGCATCACTTTTGTTACTTTGTTTTCTAATGAGAAGGTAGATTAATAAAGCCTTAGCTATCATAACTAATACCAAGATAGACACTATCAGGTGGAAATTAAGAGCAAAGTAACTAATGTCAATTTTACTGCCAATTGAAAAGAAAAAAGCACCTAACAGTAAATCTTTATATGATGAAATATCAGACTCTACTTTCATGTGAAATTTTGTTTCAGCGATAATCATTCCAGCGATAAAAGCACCGAGTGAATAGGTAAACCCAAGGTAATGTGCAATCAATGAAGAACTTAATACAATAGTAAGTACAGAGCCTAAAAATATCTCTTCCATTTTAGCCTTGCTGGAGAAGTCTAACAGCCAGCCAATTAGCTTTTTTCCTATGGTGAACATGAAAATGATAATAATAACGGCATAAACGATGGTGTTTACTAGCACTTCGGAAATAGCTGAATCATTATTTGATAAAAAGCCGATTAACAATAAAATAGGAATAACAGCCAAATCTTGAAAAACCAATATGGCTACAGACTTTTGACCATAGGGGGTTAGTATATCTTTTGATTTCTTTAAGTAGGTTAGTACTATAGCGGTTGAAGATAAACTGAATGCCATTGCGATAATAATTGCTGCAATTAACTCAATATCAAATAGGTAGTAGCTAGGAAGAAATATAATGATTGAACTTAAACAGACCTGTATAGGACCATTAATAAAAATATCTTTTCGCATTTTGTTTAGTCTAGGCACAGATATTTCAAGGCCTATAGTAAACATTAAAAAGACGATACCAAATTCCCCTATTAACTCCAGGGAATTTTGATTATTATTAATTGTTATAGTAAAAATATTACTGACTAAAGTGCCTGTGATGATGTAACCAACAATGTGAGAAATAGAAAACTTTGACAGTACAATATTGATAACACTGGCAATAGCCAAAGAGGTGGCAATAGTGATTAACAT
>JADGDH010000006.1:0-24773 GCA_016745015.1 Colwellia sp. | reverse complement strand
TGTGATGATGTAACCAACAATGTGAGAAATAGAAAACTTTGACAGTACAATATTGATAACACTGGCAATAGCCAAAGAGGTGGCAATAGTGATTAACATGGAGTCCATATTATTTTTCCTTTTAGCTTGTTTCTAAACTACGCATTAAAACGTTACACCAATAAGTCATTTATTTTTCTTATAAATCGTCCTGTATGGATTTAATATATAAGGTTACTGATATACCTTAGATAAAACTTAAAGCTAAAATTTAGCATTTAACCATAACCATACTTTGTCAGTGTCTACTTTACCTGAGGTAATATCGCCAGCAGTGTATGACGCTAGTTTAATACCAGCAGAATAATTTTTAGTAAAACTTTTTGTGTACACGGCATTTATTTCAGAGCCTAAGTCGTCAATTGTGCTAGAAGCCTCATCAGCATCAAATTTATGATAGATAACAGCCCATTTTCCGCCAGCAACTTTGCCGCCAATACTCGCGTATAAATCAGCTAAGCCTTCTTTAGGTGTTTTTAAGAATTGATCTGACCAACCGTTAAACTTATGCAGTGTCGCTAAAGGTGTAGAAAATCCATACTCGCCACTATCAGATCCTAATAATTCATAACCAATTTTCACCCCAATACCTGAAAATTTAGTTCCTAATTCTGCAGAAATATAATCTGCAGAATAAGAGGTGGTTGCACTGTCAGAGTCTTGCGTAGCGTACTCTATATTGTAAGATATTTTTTGTTTACCAAGACTAGTTGAACCATTAAAGCGAATGCCATAGGTATCTAAGCTATTTTCAATATCATTATCAACTTCTAATAAATAACTGTAAGCGGTAATAGTACCAATTGAGCTCTTGTAAGCGGCATTTAATAGATGATCTTTCGAATCAATATCTTTTGCTTCGGCGAAAATTCTATTTCGTTTAGTAATGTAACCATATTTTAAGCTTAAGTTTTCAATTGGTTGATAGTCAAAAGTTAAGCCATCAAATGTTTGTCTATCTTGACGCCAACCAACATGACCAACAAATCTATGATTGTCCATTGTGATTACTTGACGACCCAATTTAACGGCTAATGACTTTTGCTTATATTGCAGTAAAAATTGATCCAACTCTGTGGTTTCTGGATCAGCGATAACTGAATAGGTAGGGTTTTTACCTAAAGTGTTATTGTAATCATCTATGCCAAGTACCGTACGAGAGTCTTCAAATTCTACTAATGAAGAAAAGCCCTTAACGGTTCCAGTAGCATAAGTTAAACGGGTACGTAAGGTGAATGCGTCAGCATCTTTACGTAAGTTGTCTTGTGATACGTTTTCGTAGCGCAAGTTAAGGTTTGCGCTTGTTTTACCATTAACCAATGCTTCTGTAATAGAGTCAGCAAAAGCGAGTGATGAACAACTACCTGTTAAAGCGATAGATATATATAGGGCTATTTTCTTTGGTGTCATGCGTTATTTACCTCTAGTGTTATTAATTTTTTGTTTAAATGTTTATTAAAATAGGTACTGTTTTTTTATTATGTTTCATTTACTACTTGTTTTGATGCTGCTTTAGATGTTGGCGCATTGCTGTTGATATTTTCAACTTTTCTTTGTTTTTCATAAAGGAAGGTTAATACTTCAGAACGAAGACGATTATATTCAAGGTCTTTCGCGAGAGATAGGCGACTACGAGGGCGCTCTAATTTTACATCAAGAATTTCACCAATCGTAGCTTCTGGGCCATTCGTCATCATAACGATGCGATCAGAAAGTAATACGGCTTCATCAACATCGTGAGTGATCATAATGACGGTATTGTTTAACTCATTTTGAATTTCCATTAATGAATCTTGCATGTGTGCACGTGTTAAGGCATCAAGAGCGCCGAAAGGCTCATCCATTAGTAGAACCTCTGGCTGCATCGCTAAAGCACGAGCAATACCAACACGTTGTTTCATACCACCTGATATTTCATTAGGTCGCTTATGCATAGCGTGATCCATATGAACAAGCTTTAGGTTATATTCAATCCACTCTTTCATTTCACCTTTTGACATACCTTTTTTAAATACTTGCTTTACCGCAAGTTCTACATTTTGATAAGCAGTTAACCAAGGTAATAAAGAGTGGTTTTGAAACACAACCGCTCGTTCTGGTCCAGGTTCGTTCACTTCTTTATTTTTGAGTAAAATTCCACCTTTGGTCGCTTGATAAAGGCCAGCGACAATATTGAGTACTGTTGACTTTCCACAGCCTGAATGACCGATAAGAGAGATAAATTCGCCCTTATTAATTTGAAGATCAACTTCTTTTAATGCGGTAAAGCCACCCGTAGGGGTTGGGAATACCATGTCAATATGACTAATATCTAAAAATGCTTTTTGGTTATTATTCAATGTGTTACTCGCCGAGTTGTTTTTTTCTGTAGTTAAGTTCATCATTTTATCCTTAAACATTTACGCTTGATTTATCCCAAGAAACTCTGCGTTGTAATTGCAGCATGATTCGATCTAATAAAAACCCGATAAAGCCAATCACAACAACTGCCGCCATAATTCGTGCAAGAGAGTCGGAACTACCATTTTGGAACTCATCCCAAACGAACTTACCTAAGCCAGGGTTTTGTGCCAACATTTCAGCAGCTATAAGTACCATCCAAGCAACGCCAAACGATAAGCGCATTCCTGTAAAAATCATTGGTATTGATGCAGGTAATACTATTTTTTGAATATGTGTTAACGCAGGTAAGCGTAATACTTTACTAACGTTGATTAAGTCGCTATCGATTGAAGATACGCCAATTGAAGTATTAATTACCATTGGCCATAAGCTACAAAGACTCACAGTGATCATTGATGTTAAAAATGACTTTGACACCATGGGATCATCTGACACATAAAGCGCACTCACAACCATGGTTACTAAGGGTAACCATGCTAATGGCGATACAGGTTTAAATATTTGTACTATAGGGTTTAATGCTGAATTTAATTTTTGGCTTAATCCCATCCAAATGCCTAATGGGATAGCGATAATTGCCGCAACTAGAAAACCAGATGTTACCGTAAATAAGCTGGTAAATATTTGGTCAATAAAGGTTTCTTTACCTGTGTATGTTCGAACTTTAGCCACATAATTTGGGTTTTTTTCAAGTTTTGCCGCATTACGCTTTTCTAGTCGTTGATAAAATGCATCAGCTTTTGCTCGCTCTGTTACATGCTCATCGTAAAGAGAGGATAATTGTTCAATAACAGCATTTGGTCCTGGAAACTTACCTAGCGAAGTATGAATGTTTTGCGCAGATATTGACCAAAAGAATAAAAATACAGTAATACCAATGACGGGTAATATCATCGCATTAGTGAACTTATTTACGATGCCTTTTAAGGTTTCCATTATTTTCTCCGTACTCGTTGAATTATTTATATTTACTGCTGTTGAGCTCATTGCTCACTCCTTTAATGAGTAACTTTTTACCATTAGTTATTTTAATAGAAGTAAACAAGTGATCATTCTAAATAGGCTAAATATTACAATAATGTTGTTGCTTTCAATCCCAATAGCCAGCTATTACTCAACCAAGCGCCTTGTTCTTGAATACTTATCCTTATTAATATTTGATCACTAATTTACTAGTTTTAATGATATTACTTAAAGCTTGTCACCTTTTTTAAGGCCAATTTCAAACATTTCTAAGTAAGCATTTGGTTGGTTTCCGTCATACACAATATCGTCAATAAAGTGCTTTTGAGGTAACTTAAAACCTGTTTCTTTAGTAAAATCAGGAAACTCATTAGCTGGAATTAATTTATCTGAAATTAATGATTTTGCTGCTTTAATATAAATATCTGGGCGATATACTTTTGCTGCTAAGTCTTTGTACCATTGATCGCTTTTGTCATCTGAGATTTGTCCCCAACGACGCATTTGTGTTAAATACCAAATAGCATCTGAATAATACGGGTATGTTGCGTTGTACCTGAAGAATACATTGAAATCAGGTACGTCGCGTTTGTCACCTTTTTCATATTCAAAAGTGCCGGTCATTGAGTTTGCAATAACGTCATAATCAGCACCAACATAGTTAGATTGAGACAATATTTTTACGGCTGCAGGGCGGTTGGCATTATTATTATCATCTAACCATTTGGCTGCTCGAATAAGTGCGCGGGTTAAACGAACAGTGGTGTTAGGGTACTTAGTTGCAAACTCAGCTGTGATGCCAAAAACTTTTTCTGGATTGTTTTTCCAAATTTCATAATCGGTAACAACGGGTACACCAATATTTTTAAATACCGCTTGTTGGTTCCAAGGTTCACCAACACAGTAGCCATGAATGGTGCCAGCTTCCATAGTTGACGGCATTTGTGGTGGCGGTGTTACTGAAAGTAATGCTTGGGCATCAATTTGCCCTGAAGAATCACCTTTATGTGGTGCATAATATCCTGGGTGTATACCACCTGCTGCTAGCCAGTAACGTAATTCATAATTATGTGTTGATACAGGGAATACCATACCCATTTTAAATGGCTTACCATCTGAGTTGAGTTTTTCAATAACAGGTTTTAATGAATCGGCTTTTATAGGGTGTACTGGTCGTCCATCTGCCATTTTTGGAATGTTAGGCTTCATTTTGCTCCAAATGTCGTTAGAAACAGTAATAGCATTACCGTTTAAATCCATCGAAAAAGGCGTAATAATGTGGGCTTTAGTACCATACCCCATAGTTGCAGCAATAGGCTGTCCTGCAAGCATATGAGCACCGTCTAAACTTCCATCGATAACACCATTTAGTAGTACTTTCCAGTTGGCTTGTGCCTCAATGGTTACATATAGCCCTTCATCTTCGAAATAACCATTTTCATAAGCAATAGCGATAGGTGCCATGTCGGTAAGTTTAATAAAACCAAACTTTAATTCTTCTTTTTCTGGCTCTCCAATGGTATCACCATGGGCAATACTCGTTACTGACATTGTAAGCGCAAGGCCTAACGAAACGCTTTGTAAAGTAGAGCTTATCGATTTTTTCCAGTTCATTATTATTTCCTTCATAGTTGCATTTAATATTTTTCAAAAAAAAACGCCCACCAACTATCAATCTATTAAGATTGATTATTGGTGAGCGCCATTGCTCGAATAATGTTAGGCTTTTGCCTTTCAATAACTTACAGCATCGTTGCTGTTAGGTTTGTTTCTTCATCTTATCGCCGTTGATAAAATATTTTATAGAGTATTAACTCGATAAATTATGTAAAGCAGATATTATGCCAACTTTTAAATAGCCTATTTTAATACCTTATATCTATGGTTTTATGTGTTTTCAGGTTTTTTTTGCACTAAAAAAAATAAAGTGCACCATGGTAGTTCACACACGTGGTGTTGATAATACTTCGCAAACATCTATAATATTTTTCGCAACCATAGCAAGAGAATTACCTTGGTTCATTGCCATTTTTCTCAGCGCATCAAAGGCTTGATTTTCGCTTATTTGTTTTTGTTCCATAAGAAGCCCTTTTGCTCTTTCAATCAATTTTCGACTTTCTAATTGCGCTTTGGCTTGCTTTAATTCATTACGTAATGACTGAACTTCTTTAAATCGTTCATTAGCAACAGAAATAACACTCTTAACGCGTTGAGGTAAGGTTTCATGAACCACATAAGCACTAACTCCTGCCTTTATTGCGTTTTGAATAATATTAGGTGCGTCGTGTTCAACAAAGATAACAATAGGTAGCGGTAGCAATTGATTTATTTCAGCGAGCTCTTTAAGTGTTTTATCATTAAGTACTTCTGTTGATAGGATTAAAATATCAGGATTATTAAATTCAATTTCATTAATAAGTTTTTCATTAAATGAGATATGTTTGGTGATGTAATAATCAAAATCTATTAATGTTTTTTTTAGCATTGATTTTGAGGTGGGATATTCTTCCACTAAAAGCACCGAAGTGTTTTTTTTCTCATAAACTTTGGTTCGATTATTTTGAACTTTAGTTTTCTTTGTCAGGTTCATTGTACCCTCATTCAGTTTATTATTGCTGTATTCAAAGAATAGTAATACAAAATCCAAGCCAATTTAAATATACTTATATATCAGTTTGTTATATTTGTTTTGTAGGGTTGTTTGCACCATTCAAATTGAATTTAGTGGAGAGTACTCCTTTATCAGCACCAAAATAGGCAGATGGATTGAGTCTTAACACTTATAGATAGTCATAAATAGTCATCTAAGTCTAATTTTAAGCTTTACATGCTTGTTTGGGGAATGAGCTGGTCAAATGACATCAGACACTTTGATAAAGGGTAATACCCTAATTAAGATAAGTGTTTATAAGCCAAAAGTTACAATGTAAAGGGTGTTTTTTGTTGCAGTTCATTAGAAAGTAAGAGACTATAAAATGCATATAAAATGCGAAGATCCTAGAAGTAACTTCATGATAAAGCTCGATAACAAAGATATACAAATCCTTTCTATATTGCAACGTGATGGGAGAATTACTAAAACAGCGCTTTCAGAACAAATATTTTTATCACCGACACCCTGTTGGGAAAGAATAAAGCGTTTAGAAAAAATAGGTATAATAGCGGGTTACGGTGCACAAATATCTATTGCTAATATCGGAAATTATGCCACTATTTTTATGGAAGCTGAAATAGCCACACACCAAGCTCGTGATTTTAATTTGTTTGAAAGCTCTGTTCAGAATATGGATGAAGTTATTGAGTGTTGGGCTGTTGGTGGTGAATTAGATTACCTTCTTAAAATTGTTGTTGCTAACATTGATGAATACCAAGCTTTTGTTGACAGAATGCTCGATTCAGAAATAGGTTTATTAAAATACAGCACTTATATAGTAACTAAAAAAGTAAAAGAATCCTCGGTGCTTTCAACGCCACTTTTAAATTCTATCTTCCTTTAATTGTTTAGCTATTTCTGCAATCTAATTACTTTAAATGTCATTAAAAACGATGCTTAGAGATCTTAGTAACAATTAACGTGAAAATCAGAAAAAACCAATATTTTTGCGTAGAAAAACGAAAGAAAATCTCTATTGACGTTTTTTCATCTTTGTTAGAATAAACGCCATCAAATATAGCATTATTTATTCTTTGCAGACTGAGTTGTTTGCTTTGAAAATTAGTTGATGTAGAGATATATCCCCATGTTTACTAGTAACGCTAATGCCATTATTGAGAATGATTTATATTACCCATGAATCGTTCAGGCATCCTGAAACTCGTATCTTGAAGTATCATGGGTATAAACAGACTATCCGTAAATTAATACAGGTAGAATATAGCGTAATTTATAAACCGAACAATTTATTTCGGTTTTATTGAGGAACAACTTATGACAAAAGCAAGCAAAGCCACTTTAGCTATTTGGGGTGGAGAAACAGAACACGAAGCCTATGAGCGTTCAACTCAAGTACCTGTAGTCCACAGTGTATCTTTTGGTTATAAAGACATTGAAACCTGGCATGCGGTTGCTTTAGAGAAAGAAGAAGGTCATATATACTCACGTAATACCAACCCAACCGTTCGTGCTTTTGAAGATAAAGTGAAAGAACTTGAAGGTGCTGAAGCCGCAACTAGTTTTTCTTGTGGTATGGCAGCTATCAGTAATATTTTCGGTACTTTTTTGCGTCCAGGTGATCGTATTGTGTCAATTAAAGACAGTTACGGAGGCACCAATAAGTTGTTTACTGAATTTTTACCGCCTATGGGGATTGAAGTGTGTTTATGTGATACCACTAACCATGAAGAAATTGAAGCAGAGGTGGCTAAAGGCTGTAAAATGCTTTATTTAGAAACACCGACTAATCCAACGGTTAAAATTGTTGATATTACGCGTTTAGCCAAAGCGGGAAAAGCTGTTGGTGCTTTGGTTGTTGTTGATAATACTTTTGCTACACCAATTAACCAAAATCCATTACAACAAGGTGTTGATATTGTTCTTCACAGTGCCTCTAAGTTTTTAGGCGGTCATGCTGATGCACTTGGTGGTGTAGCTTGTGGCAGTAAAGAGTTAGTGAAGAAAATTTATCATTACCGTGAAATTAATGGTGCTTCACTATCACCAATGGATGCATACAGTTTATTACGAGGAATGAAAACGTTAAGTTTACGTGTTGAACGTCAAAATGAAAGTGCGATGAAAATTGCTACGTGGTTACAGCTGCACCCTATGGTTGAAGCAGTTAACTATCCAGGTCTGGAAACTCATGTTCATCATGATGTTGCTAAAAGACAAATGCGCGGCTTCAGTGGCATGTTAAGTTTCTCTGTTAAAGGCGGTTTAGATGCAATAAAAATATTTTTGCCAAAACTTAAATATGCACACATGGCGGCTAACTTAGGCTGTGTTGAAACGGTTGTAGGTCCTCCAGTTGTTACAAGTCATGTTGAGTGTAACGATGAAGAACGAGCAGCGGCAGGTATCCCTGAAGGGTTAGTTCGCTACTCTACAGGTATTGAAGATGTAAATGATTTGATTGCTGATTTAGATCAGGCATTATCTTATTTAAAGTAGTCTTTTTTAAAAGACCTTTTTTAGTTATTTAAGGTTATTCAAGGTTTAATTTAGGGGTCCATGGTGACCCCTTTTCTATTGGAAGGTTAACTCGTCATTACCTTGGAATCTACAGTCTAGCTATTCTTATGGATAGTTAAAATATCTTCTATCACTGCATAACCTGTTTCTATACGGCCTGCTCCAGGGCCTATTAAAGTTATATCGCCTAATAATTCCGTGCTATAAGTAATAGCGTTAGTTGCACCTGAAATAGAAGCTAGAGGATGATCTTTGTTAACCATTTCAGGTTTAACGGTAGCTATAAAGCCTGTTTTTGTTTTAGCAACAGTGCCTATAAGCTTCCAATGCTTGTTTTGTGCTGATGCTTTCGCGATATCTTCTGACGTTATTTGACTTATACCAGTGCAGTCAATATCGGCTAAGGTTAGCTCTAAATCCATAAATAAATTAGCTAGAATAACAGTTTTAGCGGCAGCGTCATGACCATCCACATCCCCTGTAGGATCTGCTTCAGCATAACCTAGTGCCTGTGCTTGTATCAGAGCAACTTGGTAATCTAAGCCCGCTTCCATTTCACCTAATATATAGTTAGTGGTACCATTTAAAATTCCCTGAATTTGAATGATACCCGCTGCGAGTAACATTTCATTACCCAAATGTAATGAAGGCGTTCCACTCATCACTGTACCTTCAATGCCTATTTGTACGTTATTTTTGCTAGCAATGTCCCTCAGTTCAGGGAAGGCTAAGGCAACAGGTCCTTTATTAGTCATGGAAACATGCATTCCATTATTAAGCGCTTGTTTTACATGACTCAGTGCAGGTTCACCTGTTTTTAAATCGGTATAGGCCAACTCAATTAAAATATTGGCACCACTATTAGCAATCGTTTCTTTAGCAGTCCAACCGGTGTATTTAGCATCCATATTTTTTAAGTCACCGTCTAATTCAATACTGCTTATTAGCATAGTTGGATCGAGTCCATCAGGATCAGCAATGCTACCTTTATACAAGTCACATACAGCAACAATGCGAATATCAACGCCAAAACGTTCATTCAACAGTTCATATTTATTTGCAAGGATTTTTGTAAATCCTTGTCCAACATTCCCAAAGCCAATAATGGCAACTTTATATAGTTTACTCATAGTCATTATCCTTTTTGTTATTCACAGGCTTAAAAAAGCTGCTATTTACGTAAGTTAAAGCAATAGGTTTTTGCTTCGGTCATTTCATTAATCGTGTTCATTACACCCTCACGGCCAAGCCCTGAGCCTTTTACACCACCAAATGGCATAGCATCGATGCGGTAATCACTACTTTCGTTAATCATAATGCCACCGCACTCTAATGAATCAGCAACTTTGAAAGCCATATTTAAGTCTTGGGTAAATACCCCAGCTTGTAAGCCATAATCTACGTTATTAGCCATAGAAATTCCTTCTTCAATATCATCGAAAGAATAAAGTAGCGTAACAGGGCCAAAAACCTCTTCTTTAGCAATCAAGCAGTTATCATTAACATCCGCGAGTACAGTCGGTTGATAGAATGTACCCTTGCGGTGGCCTCCACACAATAATGTTGCACCTTTGCTTAAAGCATCCTTAACAAGGAACTCAACTTTAAGTGCCGCTTTCTCATTTATCATGGGCCCCATTTCTGTATTTTCGTTAAGTTTGTCACCCATAAGTATAGCGTTGGCACGATGAACAAATTCTTCTGTAAATTTTAGATATAAATCATGTTGAATATATATGCGTTGCACATGAAGGCAGTTTTGCCCGGCAGCCCAAAATGCACCACTGATAGTTGAATTTAACGCATGATCAATGTCAGCATCGGCTAAAATGACAGCGGGACAATTACTACCAAGCTCCATAGCAACTTTCTTCAAACCTGTTTGAGCTAATATTCTGTCACCAATATTTCTACCACCTGTAAATGAAACCATATTTATACGAGGATCTGACACCAGTGCATCGCCAATGATCTCACCACGACCAGTAACTAACTGTAAAACACCTTCGGGTAATTCCGTTTTGGCAAATAATTCAATCAGCATTTTTGCTACTAATGGTGTTTCACTGTGAGGCATTAATATTACTGAATTACCCGTGGCTATTGCAGGACCAATTTTATGTGCAACTAAGTTAAGGGGATCATTAAAAGGGGTGATAGCCAGCACTACTCCTAGTGGTAACCTCTTGTAGTAACCAAATTTATTTTCTGATCCTGGTGCTTGATCAAAAGCGATTGTTTCACCTGTTAAACGCCGTGCTTCCTCTGCACTAATACGTAAAGTGTCAACACAGCGTACAGCTTCTTTTCTCGCTTCATTAATGGTTTTAATTCCTTCTCGCGCTATCATTTGCGCAAACAGCTCCTTCTGCTGAAATAAAGCATCTGCGACTTGATTAAGTACTGACATACGCACATGTGCTGGTAATTCTTTAGCTACATCAGCTGCAGTTACTGCTATTTCTATCGCTCGTTGAGCATCTGCTATATTAGCGTTATGAACTTCGCCAACCAATGAGCCATCTTGTGGGTTAAGCACTGTAATAGTTGACTTTTTTTGTAAAATACTAGTGACCGCTGACATAATAAACCTCGATAAATCGTAACGACATTATTGCTTAAGTTGACACTGTGGAGTGCTAACAATAAATGTTTTAATAACAGTAATAAGTTAGCAAACTATTTTAAGGTTACTTTATCTTTTTTTTTATAATTCCGATGTTTAATTGTCAGTTTTATCTTATATATGATTTAATAACATCGTCAAAAGGTTTTTTGAGATTTATATGAAATTAGACAGTCAAGATTTGAAAATATTATCAATATTACAAGTAGATATTAAGGTGAGCACGGAAAGGTTATCTGAGCAAGTTGGTTTATCTTCAGCGAGTATTCAGCGTCGACTTAAACGACTAAGAGATAATAAAGTTATATCCTCTGAAGTAGCGGTTGTTTCACCTAAGGCTGTTGGTCAGGCAATGACTTTTTTAATATCAGTCGAATTACGCAGAGATAATGTTAATTGTTTTAACATATTCAAAAGTAAAATAAAAAAATCGTCTAGAGTTCAACAATGTTATTACGTAACAGGTGAGGCTGATTTTATTCTAATTGTTACTGCCAAAGATATGGAAGATTTTGATGAATTTACTCAACAAATGTTTTTTGCCGACAGTAATGTTCAACATTTTAAAACCTCGGTTGTTATGGAAAGAACTAAGGTAAGTTTAGCGCTGTCTTTATAATAATATTCCTTTAAAAAAATCAGTGTCAATCAATAAAAAAGGGGAGTAGTAAACTATTCCCCTTTTTTATTGTTAATAACCTATTAACTATTTGATACTAGTCAACTAGAAGGTGTTCCACTTAAATTTAAGACCGAAAGTACGTGGTTTACCCCAAACACCATAACCCCAGTCATCACCAAGAGAGTTTTGATAAGTAAAGTATTGTTCATCAGCTATGTTTTGAGCGAATAAAGATACGCCCCAAACACCATCTTCTGACATCCAGTCAATGCTAGCATTGGCAATACCATAAGATGGAGACTTTGAGTAAGGGTCATTTTCTACTTGTAAAAAGTGTTCATCTTGCCAAGAATAATCTAATTGTAGCGATACATTACCAATATAATAACGGCCGATTAAGCTATAAGATAGCTCTGGCGCTGATGGTAATGAAACACCATTAAGGCTTACTAATTCACCACCAACAATAGTACTTTTATCTGAGTCCATTTCGGTGTCAAGTATACCAAGGCTAGCAATCACTTCAAAATCTTCAGTAACAGCATAAGTGAAATCAAATTCAGCGCCAATGCCATCAACATCACCGGCATTAAGGATTACGCTACCGGCAGCCAATGTTTCAAATACTTGAGCTTGAAAGCCTTCAATAGTATATTTAAACAATGCACCATTAAGTCGTGCTTTACCGTCGAGAATGGTTGATTTGAAACCGATTTCAAAACTAGTGTTTTTCTCTTGTTTTACTGGTTCAAAAGCGTCTGGTTTTGCATTATAACTTGCTGAAAAACCACCAGCTCTTAAGCCTGTAGAAATACTAGTATAAAATAAGGTGTCAACATCCATTTGATAGTTAAGACCTAATCTACCAGAGAAACCATCTTCATCTAAAGTATCATCAATGGGATCTATCGGGCCATAGTAACTTTCAGGTCGCTCATAGTGATAGGTACGATCATCCGTTGTATAACGCAAACCTGTTACTAAAGTAAGTTCATCAGTTAAATCATAATCAACTTGACCAAATACAGCCCAAGATTCTGTTTCAAGCAATACATCTTCTTGATGACTATATCCAATTGGCCCAGCGTCGGCAAAATCAGCTCCTGCTGGGTTTTGTGTGCGCATTTGTCTACTGTCATCATAATAATAGAAACCTGCTACCCATTTTGTGCTTTCTGTATCACCATTTAAACGAAGCTCTTGTGTTATTTGCTCGGTATCTGAACGATATTGTTCATCAAAATACACATTAAAACCAACACCAGAAAGGCCTACACCATCGCCGTCATCTTGTAGAAACTTATCCATTTTTTCTAATGCAGTGATAGAGGTTAAGACAAGGTTATCTGCTAATGGAATAGTTAATTTGGCAGATATACCAGAAGTATCTATTTGTGTAACTGTTCCGCCCGCAATACTAGAAGATACATGCTCTGGCCCCCATTGACCGCCAGCTTCGGCTATACCCGTGGTACCAAACGTGTTACTGGTACACTCCCCATTATGTATTCGCTTAATGGAACATTTCTCACCAGTTGTAGCATCTAAATAACCCATATGGGCAAAACCGACCGAGGTTTGATCGGCTTCACTACCATGAAAATCTAGTAATAATTCTGACTCATCACCAATATCAAAGGCTAATTTAAGGCGGTAACCTAGACTATCAGTACTATTTAGGTCTTGCGTATCAACAGCATTTCCATAATCATTAACTGGTGAAGCATGGTTGGTTTGCCAGCCATCAGCTTTATTCATTTTTACTGCTAGCCGAGAACGAACGCCATCAGCTATAGGAATGTTTAAGACACCCTCAATGATTTTTTGATTATAAGAGCCAACTTGAACAGATGCCTTAGCTTCAAAATCATCATGTGGATTATTGGTAATATGATGTACTAAACCACCAGTGTTATTACGGCCAAAAAGTGTACCTTGTGGTCCTTTTAAAACCTCCAAGCGTGAAAGATCGAACAATTGCATTGCTGAACCGGCTGGATTTCCGCGGTAGACATCATCGACATATATAGATACTGGAGCTTCCCAAGAATCTGAATAGTTCACTAGGCTAACGCCTCGGATACTCATAGAAGGGCTAGAGGCTTCACCGAAAATGGCAAAGAAATTCATGTTTGGTACATATTGAGTAACATTAAGTCCTTCTTGTAGACCTAGTTTCTCAAGTGTTTCACCTGAGAAAGCAGATACAGACATAGGAACTTCTTGAATGCTTTCTGAACGCTTACTTGCCGTTACTTGTATAACCTCTACCACAGATTGTTTTTTAACTGTTTTTTTTGCTTTATCTTCCTGTTCTTCAGCGGCTTTGACAATAGGTGCAGTTAATACAGATAGTGTTATTATTGTCGTTATTAGCGGAAAGAATAGCTTATTGATTGTTGGGGCTAATATATTCATGTTCCCTTACCTCCAGTAGTAATTTATTGTTATAATTGATCCATGGACGAAAATATAATGATATTTATTTCCATCCTTAGAAATATAACTAATTCACAGCAAACATCTTTCTGTTTCTCTCTGCTTATCTTGTGTTTTTCTCTAAAGAATAAGCTAAATAGCGATAAAAATTTTGTATTCCCCGGTTAAGAACTCGTTGTTTTGACTAAATCACAGCAGATAAATGCAGTTTAATGGTCAGTTTTAAGCTCATTAATGAGCTTAAAACTGACTAATTTAAAGATTTAGCCTCTGATAGTATTAAAGTTAAGGTGCATGCCATTAGAATTTTTTTATAGGAATTCTAGTGGAAATAAAGCTATTTTTGGAAATGAAATCACTAGCATTACAACCAACAATAATAGCAGGAGAAAAGGAAGTAAGCCTTTAACTACATCCATATAGGGCCGCCTAAATACGGCAACGGCAGTAAATATATTACAACCAAAAGGTGGTGTTACTGCGCCAATGGCAACTTGTAGCGTAATTAAGATACCAACTAATACCTTATCGAGTTCAAGGCGGTCAATTTCAGGTAAGAAAATTGGTACTAAAATCAGAATAACTACAATAGAATCAACAAACATACAACCTATAAAGAAGGCTATTGAAATAATAGTGAGTAGCTCAATTTTACTAGCATCTGCTATGCCAAGACTTGACATCACCGCTTGTGGTATTTGTGCATAAGAAATAACCCAAGAAAAAGCGGCACCTGCAGCGACTAAAATAAACACTACCGCAGTGATCAAACCACTTGATTTAGCACTATCAATAATGTCATTCATTGAAAGTGATTTAAATACCCATACCTCAAGAATTAGTGCATATAAAACACAGGTCGATGCGGCTTCAGTAGGGCTAAAAATACCGCCGTAAATACCAATAATAATAATAAGGGGGAAACCCAGAGGCCAGATAGCTTGCTTAGTCATTCTCCATTTATGTTGACGAGATGCTTTATCAAGCGTAGGGATATTATGTTTCTTAGCGTAATAAACTGAGTACATGGAAAATAGCAGTAATAACAGCAACCCTGGGATAATACCCGCGATAAAAAGATCTGAAATAGAAGTATGAGAAATACCCCCATAGATGATCATGCCAATACTGGGTGGAATTAATAATGCGATGCCACTGGAGTTAATAATTAACGACAATACAAAAGAGTCGTTATAGCCATTTTCTAGTAGCTTTGGTCGTAAAGGTGAACCGATAGCAACAACAGTTGCTTGAGTTGAGCCAGAAACCGCACCAAATAATGTACAAGCGGTTGCCGTACTTACCGCTAATCCGCCTTTATGATGACCTATATAAGCCATTACCATATCAATTAAACGATTAGCTGAGTGTCCTCGGGTCATAATATCGGCAGCTAGGATAAACATAGGGATTGCTATCAAAGAAGCAGGCTTGACCCCAGCAATCATCTGCTGAATCATAAATTGGACATGTTCAAAACTACCGAACATTACAAAGAATCCAATTAATGAACCAACAAGTAATGGTATTTTCATTGGAAAGCCAAGTAATAATAGAATTATCATAGCCACAAACATCATTTCCATAATGTTTTCTCCTGAATATGCAGACTAATTATGAAGGCAGTATGAATATTAATCATAAATGTCTCCTTTAATACTTGAAGATAGATATAGAACGGGGTGCTTCATATTTTTTATGGCTGTCAATAAATACTCTAAACCAGTTAAAAACAGGCTCATAGGCACCCATAAATAAGTTACATAAACGGGAATTTGCATTGCGGGTAATATTTTTCCTTTAGGTGCAATCCAACCGATATACTCAATAGAGAAATAACACATCATCCACATAATCACAGCGGTTAACAAAGAAATAATAATCATCATAATCTTCTTATAAACCGTTGGCATGAGATCAAAAAGTGCAGTCATCTTTATATGTCTTGCGTGCCGGCTAGCATAGCTTGAACCAGCAAAAGTGATTAATATAATTAAGATGCTATTGAGCTCTTCTGAAAAAAACAAACTTTCTTGAAAAACTACCCGTCCAATTACATTGGCAATATTATTAGTTGCCATCAATAGTACGCTCATTACCAACAAAAACGCTTCAGTTTTGTTGATGAAATAATAGATAGCCTGATAAAATTGACTAATAAAGTGCTTTTTACTATTCATTTGAGCCTCTTGTTAAAAGCAAAAAACATGACAATAGAGTAAATCTAATGGTGTTTGGCATCATTTAAATCCTCTTGTAATTGTCGAAGTACTTCTTTACCTGACGAACCAGTCATTTCAATAAACTTAGCTTGAGCAATTTTAGCGGCTTGGCGAAAGGGCTCCCTCTCAGCGTCGGTTAGTGTGATATATTGGATATTAGGCTTAGCTTTTTTTATTTCTAATTTGGCGATAAGCTCTAATTTTTTTTGATATTCAATAATGAAATCTGTAGCTTCTTTTGTGGCTTTTTTTATTAATAATTGGTCTGCTACCGAACTGTTTTCATAGAATTTTTTATTAGCCATAACTGCAGTAGTATAAAGATTATGACCAATTTCTGTAATAACATTACTTACCTCATAAAGTTTTGCTGACTCAAGGTAAAACCAAGGGTTTTCTTGTCCCTGTATCATGTTAGTTTGCAGGGCACCAAAAATTTCACCTGTAGGTAAGGGGGTAGGTACAGCGCCAAAAGCTTTATAAGTTTCAACTAATAAAGGAGAACTCATCACCCTAATTTTCATACCTGCTAAATCTTCTTTTGAACGAAAGACCTCTCGAGTAGTTATGGCAACATTTCCCTCAGGAAACATGGTTAACAGTGTTAAGTCTTGTTCAGCGTAGAGTTGATAGAATGTTTTATGAATTGTTTTTGAATTTTTAAAAAAATAGACAATTTCAGAATGCTTTTCAGGAAGTACATAAGGCAGTAAGAAAACTTGTGCTTCAGGGATTAAAGTACCAGTGAAGCCAGGTGATTGATCGACAAATTGCAACAGACCTGCTTGAGCCTGTTCAAGTAAATCTGTTGATTCACCTAACGTACCAAAAGGGTAAATCAATACTTTATGACCTGAATTTTCTTCTATAATTTTTTTAAAAAAATTAGCATATACCCCTTGTATATCAGTTGAGGACTCTTCCGTGGCATAACGCCATGTATCTGCCTTTGATGGTAGGGTAATAAATAATTGCATAAGCAAGCAAAAGAAACTAAATAACACAAACCGTTCAGGAAAAGGTAAATATTGGGGTTTTTTCATATAGAGCCTTATAAGCTATTTTTTTACTGTTATTATTTAAAGGTTATCCTAGAAAAATTGACAATTCAACTTGACCGGTGGTGAATAGTAGGCTTAATTAATCGTCTAAAAACGTATGACCTTTGTCTGTTAGATAAATGTGAATAAATTAGTGAGTTCAACAGGAGAAAACAGATTTAAATAGTGTAGATTCATAGTTTTATTCTAAATTTGTTTCAAACCAAAAAGTAGAATTTAAATAAATTGTCAACCTTGGTTCTCTAATAGATAATCAAGGAAGCATGATAATTTTGGAGACCATAACCATGATTGAAAATCGCCGCCGCTTTAGTAAACAAGAATATAATGAAAGAGCTCTTAAAACCCGTAAAGCTATGTTTGATAAAGGTATAGAATTACTTATTGTTACAGATCCTTCTAATATCAATTGGTTGACTGGTTATGATGCATGGTCGTTTTATGTTCACCAATGCGTAGTTATCGGTACTGATAATACTTTGTTTTGGTTTGGGCGAGTTATTGACGCGGCGGGTGCAACCATGACCACAGATTTGTGTGCTGAAAATATCATTGAATATCCTGACAACTATGTACAGTCAGAACAAGAACATCCAATGAATTACTTGGCGAAAATCTTAACGGACAAAGGCCTAAACAAATGTAAAATTGGTCTTGAAAAAGACAACTATTACTTTTCAGCGCGGGCGGCTGAATCGCTTTATCATGATTTACCTAATGCAAAATTTGTTGATGCAAACAGTTTAGTTAACTGGCAAAGGGCGGTAAAATCTAATCAAGAGCTCATTTATATGCAACGAGCAGGTGAAATCGTTGAAAAAATATATGAACGAGTCATAAATGTCGCTCACCCAGGTATTCGTAAAAATGAATTGATAGCTGAAATATTACACGCAGGTGCTTTAGGTACAGCGGAGCATTTTGGTGACTATCCAGCTATTGTTCCTTTGATGGGAGTAGGGGAAGAAAGTACTGCGTGTCACCTTACTTGGGATGGAAATACCATACCTGACAACTCAGGCATTTGCATGGAGTTGGCTGGGGTGCATGCACGTTATCATAGCCCTTGTTCACGCACGTTATATTTTGGTCAGCCCACACAAAAATATTTAGACATGGAGAAGATGGTTCTAGAGTCTATTAACATAACATTGGAAATGTTTCGTCCAGGTATGACGTGTGGTGAAGTTGCCGATGTGTTTTTTGATTTTCTAAAGAAGCAAGGTTTTGATAAAGCTAATCGTGTTGGTTATCCAATAGGGTTGAGTTATCCACCTGATTGGGGCGAGCGTACCATGAGCCTAAGACGTAGTGATACTACGGTATTAGAGGAGGGCATGTGCTTTCATTTTATGCCAGGGATATGGCTTGATAAGTGGGGTTTTGAAATTACTGAAAGCGTGATAGTAACTCCTGATGGGGCAAAGTGTTTGTCTAATGTACCCAGAAAATTGTTAGTAATAGAGTAAGGTATATTTGTATGATAAATAATCCAATTAGCACCACCATTGATTTTGATAAAGAAGGTGTTCAGCACGGGTTTCTGAATCTTCCTTATTCTCGAGATGATTCAGCTTGGGGCTCTGTGATGATACCTATCACCCAAATAAAAAAGGGCGAAGGTTCAACAGCCTTACTTACTGGCGCCAATCATGGTGACGAGTACGAAGGTCCTATAGCATTATTCAGTTTGGCTGAACGTACAGATTTTAGTAATGTTCAAGGTCGCATTATTATTATCCCTGCAATGAATTATCCTGCATTTCAATTAGGTAGACGAATATCTCCTGTTGACAGTGTTAATCTTAACCGTACATTTCCAGGTAAACCCGATGGTACGTTAACAGAAATAATTGCTGACTATTTTAGCCGTACACTATTACCTATGGCTGATTATGTGCTTGATATTCATTCTGGCGGTAAAACACTCGATTTCTTGCCTTTTGCTGCCTGTCATCGCCTAGACGATAATGAACAGCAGAAACGATGTCGAGCAGCAAGAGATGCTTTTCAAGCCCCATATCAAGTGATGATGTTAGATATAGATGCTGAAAGTATGTATGACACACAAGTAGAAAATATGGGAAAAGTTTTTGTTACTACTGAGCTAGGTGGTGGTGGAACAACGACTCCAAGAACGGTTGCCATAGCAAAAAGAGGGGTTGATAATTTTCTTATTCACAGCGGTATTATGTCGGGAGAATTACTAGCTTGTGATGAGGAAATTGTTGAGTTAGATATGGCCAACTCTAATTGTTACTTATTTTCACAGCATGCTGGCTTATTAGAGCCTTGTATTTCTCTAGGAGATACAGTGCAAAAAGGTGATTTAATGGCAAAAATTCATAGTACAGAAAGAACTGCTATGCCACCAGTTGAGTATTATGCTGAGCATAATGGCATTGTTATTTCTCGACATGTTCCCTCATTAGCTAAAATGGGTGACTGTTTATATGTTATAGCCGATATTATTAACTAATCTGGAATGTGTAAAAAATGAGTTTTTCACAACCCAAATTTATCCCTTGAAATATTGTAGGCTTATATTTTGTAGTTTTTTAGCTGGGATAGATATAGGCTTATGTTTTTTTAGAATAATGCCAATACTGCGCTCTATTTTTGGGGAGGTTATTGGGCGTAAAGTCACGCCAAGCGATTGAATTTGTTTAGCGCTTACCTCAGGAATTATACTTACTCCAAGGCCTTCAGCGACCATTTTCCCAATGGTAATAAGTTGGTGAGCTTCGAAACTAGGAGAGAGAAATATACCTTTTTCATCCAGAATAGATTCTATTTGTTGGCGTATGCTCGATGGTTTTTGTAGGCTGATATAGCTTACTTTGGTGAGATCTTTCCATGTAATTGATTTTGACTTATTCAACGGGTGTTCTGGTGGTAGTGCGGCCATAAAGCGATCTTGAAGCAGTGGTATAAAGGTGAGCTCTTGGTCTTCTCCTGGATCGAAACTTATTCCCAGCTCGACTTTTTCACGACGCACCATATTCACAACATCCTCAGCGATTATGTCGTGCACGGTAACTTTAATTTCTGGGCACTGTTGGTGAAAAATAGCTAAAATTGTTGGAAATTTGCTGCTGGCAAAGGTAGACATTACGGCAATATCTACTTTGCCACGGCGCAATTCAAAAAGGCTTTTGACATCATCGAGTGAAGTGTCAATGTCCCTGAGAATTCTCTGTGCTACGGGAAAAAAAGATGCACCCTCGGGTGTTAATTCAGTTCTTCGGGTTGTCCGTGCGAGTAAAGTTCCACCCACTACGGTTTCCAAATTCTTAAGACTAGCGCTGATAGCGGGTTGAGATAAATGAAGTTGATTGCAAGCCTTCGCGAAGCTGCCAGTTTCAGCGATGCTAACGAACACCTGTAATTGCTTAATGGTTATATTCATAGATTATTTTGATTAATACCAATTATTATTCTATTTGATTAATGTAATGCATTGCCTCAATATATTCAATCAATGAATGCCTAAAACCTTATGTAGAATATCATTGGTATAATAGGTACGTGAAATTAAATTTGTAGAGGTTAGCAGTGTGTTAAGTGATTCCAAGGTTAAATTAGATAATCAAGATAGAACAAATAAAACTGTCGCCGTATTAGGTTGTGGAGTCATAGGGCGTAGTTGGGCGAAGCTATTTTTAACGCATGGCTATACTGTGAAAATTTGGGATCCTGCGCCGAACCTTCATGACCAACTTTCAATTTATTTTGGGGATGATCTATTTCAACGTATGATTCTATCTGATAGCCCAGAAAAAGCAGTGTCGGGTGCATTTTTTGTTCAGGAGAGTGGACCTGAAAATCCGCTTAAAAAACATGCCCTCTATCAAGGTATTGCGTCAACGCTTGATGAAAATTGTATTGTGGCATCCTCAACATCAACTATACAACCTTCTGTTTTGCAGCGAGATATTGCTTTTGCTGATAGAGTACTTGTTGGGCATCCTTTTAATCCTCCTCATTTGTTACCCCTAGTAGAAGTTATTGGCGGGGAATTAACCTCTCTTGAAACAGTTAACAAAGCGCTGGCTTTTTATCGCTCTTTAAATAAAACCGCTATTCATTTAAAAACAGAAAGGCCAGGGCATTTAGCTAATCGTTTACAGGCTGCTGTATGGAGAGAAGCGGTTGATGCTGTTGCTACTGGGCAGGCTACAGTTGAAGATGTTGATCTTGCCATGAAAGCATCATTAGGACCGCGTTGGGCCGTAATGGGTCCTTTTGAAACCTTTCATTTAGGTGGTGGAGAAGGCGGCCTTGAGCATTTCTTTGATCATTTAGGGGGAGCATTTGAAGCGCTTTGGGATGATGCCAAGCGTCCTAATGTGACAGAGAAGCTTAAACAGGAAATTTGTCAGGCGTTAATTCATTCAGATACGAGTATTAATAACAATGAGCGCATCGAAGCTATATACCAAAAGCTAAGTAAGGTTGTCCAGATGACTTCATGAAGGCATGGGTGCGGTGACTGGTTTGATTAGCTCAATAATTAAGGGGTAACATCATATCTGCTTAATTTACAATAACACCGTTCATAACTACCATTGATGGGGTTGCTAGACTAGATAGATCAATATGAGGGTTATCTTTAATAATCATGAAATCAGCAAGTTTTCCGACTTCAATACTACCTATTTTATTAGCCAAACCTATGCTTTGTGCCGTCGCTAACGTACCCATATGAATCGCATTTTGGTTTGAAATGTTGGCGTGTTGTGTAAATAAATATAACTCGCGCCAAACTAAATTATTTTTCAAACCAGCGCCTGAATCTGTACCAACAGCTACATGCACCCCTTGTTCAATTGAATACTTAAAACCACTAATAATATCAGCACGAACTTGTTCATTATTTTGATAAATAATATTTAAACGAGGAGTGTTTTTAATTCTTTCTGTATATGGCCATTCTCTTGGTGTGATAGACAAAGTAGGGTGATAACTGGTGTACCCACGTAATGCCCTTGGGTTGTTTTTAAATAAAGCTATAATTTCATCGGTCAATTTACTGCCATGCTCTATGCTATCCACTCCTCCTAACAAAGCCTCCTTTACTCCTTGTGTGCTTTCTGCATGCGCAGCTACTAATAAGCCTTTACGGTGAGCTTCATCGGTTACTGCTTCAATTTCTTCAACAGTCATTTGTACCTGTCCAGCTTCACCTAAGCGCTTTGAATCAAGAATTCCTCCTGTATTTGATATTTTTATTACATCGACTTCATTTCTAACGAGCGTTCTTACGGCTTTTCGAGCACCGTACGGACCATCAAATACCACTCCCGCCGCACTGCCATGACCACCTGTAACTGCTAACATAGGACCTGCTGCGATGATACGAGGACCAAGTCGTTCTCCAGAAGATATTTTTTTACGTAAGGTGACACTGGTATAGCTTAAATCACCTAAACTGCGTAGCGTTGTAACACCAGCTTTTAAAGCACTTAAGGCTCGTTTTTCCATTTTAGCGATTACTAAGCGTTTAAATATATAAAAATTAAGTACAGATCCCGAATTATCTTGCCAAAAGTCCCAGAGCCAGTCAGGTGGCATATAAGAGGGGATTTTAACTTGATCTTCAAAGTTAGCACCTTCATACAAAAGATGTGCATGGGCATTGATTAATCCCGGTAGCAGGTATTGGCCTTTAACATCAATGGTTTTATATTCGGGAGGAATATTTAATGTGTCTGCTGAGCCAATAGCGGTAATGTGTCCTTTTTTATTGACTAATAGCGTTGCGTTTTCAATGATATTGCTATTTTTATGTCCATCAATAATATTAGCATTAATAAAGGCTAAGTTATGATGAATTACCGTATCCTTATCATTAATTTCTAACAAGATATTAGCGCTGAACCCTAAAATTAAAAAAAGACTAGCATGTAACCATTGTTTGTTTTTAACCCAACGAGCAAAGTATTGTTTGCTTGGTGGTATAAATAACAAAACACTCAAAGCAAAACCAATAATTGATAGTGTGCTGATATTATTCACTATTATTAAAACAAAAATATAATGAAGTAAGAGCAGTGTCCCTATAACTTTATAAACAATGTGATCTTTTTTTTGATTATTCGTCATTTGAAGTGCTATCCATCAATAAATTAAAATTGCTTTGAATTAACATGCTAAACGTTATAATTATTCTATGATCACTGTGGCGCCAGTGGCGTATTTTTTCAAAGCTACTTCGTCTAACTCAACTCCCCAACCTGGTGCCGTAGGCACAGTTACCGTGCCATTTTCATAGTTAATTGGGGTTGTGATAAGGTCGTCTTCTAGCATAATATCACCAAATAATTCAATGTCATGACCTAGGTCATGATAACGTGCAGCAGCCACATGAATTTGCATAGCAGATCCGATACCAAGAGGTTGATTATGTAATACACAGCCAATACCTTCCATCTGTGCATAAGAAATAACGTGTAACATATTGGTTACCCCGCCTGGTCGTTCTGCATTCATGCCAATGGTATTTATGCCTTTCATATTGATTAAGGTATTAATGTCTTGTAAAGAAAAGCATCCTTCATGCGCCATAACAGGTACATTAACTCTTGCTTGCACATATGCCATGCCAGCGTAATTTTCGGCTTTTACTGGTTGTTCAGCAAAATCAATACCGAAAGGTTCAATGGCTAAAATAGCTCTTACCGCCATTGTTGGGCTGTAGGCTTGGTTATAGTCTACTCTTAAGCGTACTTGATCACCCATTGCTTCTCGAAATTTACTGATGATTGCTTTATCTTTATTAATTCCTAGACCTAGCTTTAATCTGAATGTGCGCATACCTTCATTATAAAATTTTTGGCATAAAGCTATCATTTGCTCTATTGGCATTAAGGGGATCAATGCACATAATGGTAATTCATCTTTACACTTGCCTCCCATAAAGTCATGGGCTGGTCTATTGGTTATTTTCCCCATCAAATCATAACAAGCAATATCAATTAAACCCTTGGCAACGTCACAGCGGTTAACATTAATGTTCATTCTTTGGCGAATTTTTTCAACATCAAATGGGCTTTGTCCAAGCACATACTGACCTAATGATTGACGAATAATATCAATTAGTTGATCGGGTGATACGCCTGTTTCAGGTAGCCATACAAATGCTTCACCTAAGCCATGATTACCTTTATCATCAAACATTTTACATATAACAAAATCACCACCATTCCATTGTTCTTCGGCAGCAATGGCCATACCTAAACCGCCTTCACCTGCTTTCATCAACTCT
>JADGDH010000112.1 GCA_016745015.1 Colwellia sp. | reverse complement strand
CGTTTAGCATCAGCAGTATTTGTGACTCTATTTGCCCATGTAGCATAAGAATTATCACCTACAATTTCAGAATCAATAATTCTTGCTAAAATTTCACCACTTACGCCATCAAATAATTCCAAATATAAAGTTGCTTTTCCTGCCTCACTTACATAAGTTCTAGAACGACTTGCTGACTGCATATCTGGCGCATTAATATCTAAGTTGATAATAGAAGGCTTCATTATTAAAGTACCCGCACCTTCTTTATCAACTACAGGGTTATCTCCTACTTTAGCAAATTCCTCTTTAAAAACCTCATCAAATAACTTCGCAACACTAGCCTTAATTCTAATAACATCGTCATCATTTACACGACTTGATAAAACGGCTTGATTACGATTATGATCACGCTGCCAGTTCTTTTTGAAAGCGACTTGACTCGGCAATATAAGTACTTTGGTATACTCAGAAAAATTAACACCTTCTTTTTTATAAGCAATAGTTGAGCGCTTATTAACCTTTAATTCCATGCCGTCTTTAGAGACCTGTGGCGCGTTCCCACTTGAACTACACCCCATAGCTAATAAAGCGCTAAATACAATAACACCTGCTTTTATAACATTGTTTTTTTTCATTTTAATCTCCTTTTATTATAATTTATTGCCAATTATTAAATTGTTCTGTTTATCTACGACGACCTCCTGCATTAAAACCTCCCCCCATACTACGAGCATGCCGTGCTTGATTCATATTATTATGATTAAACGTTGGTGCTTGTCTATTCATATTATTATTTGGCATTCGCCTATTTATATTATTATTTGTTGAAGGTAAGCCAGTACTCGGTCTTGTTGATATATTTCGGTTATTCTGCTGAGGAACACCTTTCCAACTTTGATTACTACGCTGCTGCCATTGACCATTATGATCTCTAACTACATTACCTTGCCTATCCGAATAAAGATTATTGGTGCGCTTAGGTGTACTACGCGCTTTTTGTACATTACTCTTTTGACTGGTAATTTTAGCATTACGACTTTTATTTTGATTTGAATTATACAAATTAGTACGTTTATTATTTTTAAAGTCACTCGACCTATTACCAAGGTTATTACTTGCACGAGCTCTATTACCAATACTAACTGAATTGCCAATATTAATATTTCCATTAACATTTATGTTAGTAGTATGACCGCGTCTATAACCTCCTCTATGACCGCCATAATAACCACAGCAAGGTCTATAGTGTCTGTGATAACCTCCGCCCCAGCTTACGCCAACACGAAAAAAAGGGCTTCCCCAGCTAACGCCAACATGCCATCCAGTCCAAGGGTTATATCCAATATTCATACCCCATGTTGGTGGGCGAGGATAATACCACCCCCCGTAATAAGGAGGATAATACCAACCCGTTCCATAGATAGGCACACCATAATATGGGTATGACCACATATAACCTGGCGTATAACCAACGTAAACTATCTCAGGCGTTGCATCATAAATTTTTACATAAGTAGTATTATATACTGGAGAGCTAGGGGGGATTTGGGCGATAGCCGCTGTAGGAATAGTATCTGCAACCACCCAAGCACCTTTTGCTGCCTCACTCACAAACCAAACACCATTATCTACCGCATAAAATTTATCTTCTATTTTTAACACTTGCGCATTAGTATTAACTGCATACTCCACATCAGTGTCTTCTATAAGAACAAATTTAGGCTCACCGTCATATTGTACAGTAAGCTTAGCTTCACTACGCTTTATAGCTGCCGTTTGAGGAATTTGAGCATCTAATACCGCTTGGTTAGCTTCATCAGTACCTGCAATTGAACTTCGTAAACCGCCAATATCTGATTCTGGTGGAATATCTTTAAAGCTATTAGGTAATTTGTCAGCACGAACAAATGTCCAAGGATTTTGCTCGTTTTTTCTTTTAAACCAACGCCCAGAGAGTAATATATACATATCACCACTAGAAATTTCTCTAAGCCATGGTGTTTCGGTATTCTTAACATATAATAGTTTACCACCCGTTAAGCTTACCCATTCAGGCTTACCATCAGAAACAATTAACTCGGTAGGTTCAGTGGCTGTTATAACGACAGGTGCTTTAATTGGCTTGTTTTTAGCTGCTTCTTTGTCGTCTTTAGCAATCATAGCCACTAAGTCAACAGGAGGGGTTTTATCGACCTTCCAAGGACCCAATTCACTACTTGCTTGATACCATAAGCTACCGCTTGTTAAATAGTATATCGCTTTATTTTTAACTTTAATAACCGCGAACTGAGTATTCAATGCCCGTTGATATGAACTATCTTCAATGTCTTTAAAAACAGGTTTCCCATCATAGCTTAGTAATACCGCTAATTTGTTTTCAAACAATATAATAGGCGCATCGTTTTTAATGTTTTCTAAACTTTGTTTTACGGTTTCTGCATTTGATAACGTAGCAGTTAGATTAGAAAGTGACGCAGTAAAACTGGAGTTTTGTAACTTTTCTTCAACAAATTGGGTAAATTTCATTTCGTCTGATTCTGTTGAATCAGACCAGCCAACTTTAATTACTTCAATATTTTTAATAATAACTGAATTAGTACTACGATCAGTTTCAATAGTAGATGAGAACCAGAAAACACCAAAGATAGGATCTTTTTTGTCGAGTAACTCAAGTTGCATTGCAGCCCTACCTGTCAAGATGTTATCCATCAATTTCTCAGGTTGAGGCTGATAAATAATAATATTCCCCTTATCAGCGCTAAGCTCTTGTGGCCACTCTGTAGCATTAAGCGTAAAGGAATTCAAAATAAGCATAAAAAAACACAAGCAGACTTTCACTTGCTTATCCCACAAAATATTTTTTAAAACAGCTTTTAAATAAAACTTTTTCATAATTTATTTTATTCCTTTATAATTAACAACCTGTTTAAACACTACTATTAGTCATACTATTGTTATACTCATGTTACCTCGAAATGCTCGTTTCAGCGAGAATTAAAAGGCTTAGAGGCAAGGCATTGATTGAAGAGAATGGTTGTTCCCTTATCGAAATCAATAACGCTGCATATAAGCCTTTTAAACTCGCCCTTCGATGACTGAGCGACTCATGATCTACGTTGCATCTTTTTTTAAGGGAACACCATTAATAAAAATATGCGCCTTGTTCATGAGTCGCTCAGGTATCCTGAAACAGATATTTTGAAGTATCATGAGTATATATATCCATGATACTTATCCATTATAATTTAGCCACCAAAATTACAAATTTAAACAATATATAATAAAAAAAACAATTTTACTCAATTCCTAAATATTTATGCACTTGCACTGATAAACGCCAATTGTTAGCAATGCACATTTCAATAGCCAACTCAGTTGCTTTATTTTTTTGGCTAATTGGTTGTAAATATATGGGTGTATTTTCAACATTATGTTCAGCTAGTAAAGCTTTAACATCATCAACATGTTGCTCTGTAGCAATAGGGTGTTTTATTTCATTAGCTCGTTTCATCGCACTATGTAAAATAGGGTAGCCACCACGCATATTTATTTTTGGTGAAACAGTTACCCAGCATTGAGTAGAAACTAAAATTTCAAATGTGCCCGATGTTTCTACCTGCGTGCTATAACCTAATACTTCAAACGCTGTACATAATGGTGTTAAATCAACCATACAAGGCTCTCCGCCTGTAATAACAATATGCTTAGCCCTGTAACCACGTTCTGATACTAATGTGAGTATTTGATCTATTGAGAAGCTTGCCCATTGTGGCGTTTCCTGTGATTTGGCTAACATAACTTCTTTAGTTACTTCGTCATTTAATTCTATTTCCCAAGTTTGTTTGGTATCACACCAAGAACAACCTACGGGGCAACCTTGTAAACGAATAAATATTGACGGTTGCCCTGTAAATGAGCCTTCACCTTGTATCGTTTCAAATATTTCATTAATTTTGTATTGAATCATTTTAATTTGTGCTTTTGCCTAAGTTTATATTCAAGTAAAATATCTTTATTTATTATTATACCTTAAGAGACATTATAAATGGCTGAAAAAGTTGTTGTTATCTATTCTGGCGGAATGGATTCATTTACAGTACTTAATCGCGCATTAAAAGACGGCAAAGAAGTATTTGCATTATCTTTTGACTATGGTCAACGTCACGTAAAAGAACTGGAATGTGCTAGCACTGTATGTACCTCATTGAACATAAAGCATAAAGTAATTGATATTTCATCTATAAATCAATTACTCGCTGGTTCGTCACTTACTGATGATATTGATATCCCAGAAGGTCATTACGAAGCAGAAAATATGAAGTCAACAATTGTACCTAATCGAAATATGATTTTATTATCTTTAGCAGTAGGTTATGCTGTTTCAGTGGGTGCTTCACAAGTTTATTATGGTGCTCATAGCGGTGACCACGCAATTTACCCTGATTGTCGCCCTGAATTCGTTCAAAAAATGAATGATGTATGTCATATTGCTAATTATGAAAGTGTTGAAATTTTCAGCCCTTATTTAACGGTAAATAAAACGGCTATTTTAGCTGATGGAATAAGTATGGGATTAGATTATAGCAACACATGGACTTGCTATAACGGCAGAGAAAAAGCGTGTGGTAAATGTGGATCTTGCCAAGAACGCCTTGAGGCATTTAACGATAATAACATGGTAGATCCTATTGAATATGAAACTAGCTAAAACAATGTAACTAATGTAACGCAACTAAAAATAATAAGTATGATTATGTCGAATCAGCAGAGTAAAGTCAGTAACTTACGTGTTAAAACTTATCAACTATTGGAAAGTGAAACAAGAACAAGTATTACTGCAAAAATTATCACTTGGTTATTAATTTTGCTCATCATTACTAATGTTGTTGCGACTATAATGGCTTCTGAACGAGACTATTTTCTATCATATAAAGATAGTTTTATACTATTTGAACATATTTCATTAACAATATTTTGTTTCGAATATTTACTTAGAGTTTGGTGCTGTATTGAAGCAAATGAATATCAAGGTATTTCTAATTTCAAAGCGAGAATAAAATATATATTCACCCCTATCGCTTTAATTGATTTGATTGCAGTCTTACCATTCGTTATAGCCATGTTTTTTTCAGTTGACCTACGAACATTACGTTTGATCAGAGTATTAAGATTACTAAAGTTAACCCATTATTTTCAAGGGTTTAATATTTTTACTACTGTTATTATTAAAGAGTCTAAAAACATTGCCGCAGCGATGATGGTAATGATATTTCTAATTATCATTGCGGCAAGTTTGATGCATTCAATTGAAGGTATTATCCAGCCAGAAGCTTTTGGCAGCATAATACATTCTTTTTGGTGGGCAGTTGTCACTATGACAACCGTTGGATATGGCGATGTAGTACCCGTTACCGCTGTAGGCAAAGTTGTATCTACCTTTATTATGCTTGTTGGCGTGGGTTTAGTCGCACTACCCGCAGCTATGTTAGCTGCGCGCTTTGGAGAAGAATTAAGGGAAAGGAAAGAAAATTTAGACGCTCATATTAAAGGCGCTTTAACTGATGGTTACATTGATAATGAAGAGTTCCAAGCATTAGAAACTTTAGCTGATAAATTAGAAATAGAGCCTGAAGAGCTACAACGAAGCATAGCATTATTAAAAGAAGGACATAACGGTAAAAAGTGCCCTCACTGTGGAAAATAACTACGTAAACTGAATACCAATTAAGAACTCAATTGTTGAGTTCTTAATTTAGCAATCTCATCACGAATTGCAGCCGCTTGTTCAAACTCTAAATTTTGGGCATGTGTAAACATTGTTTTTTCGAGTTGTGTAATTTTATCGTCAATCTCTTTTGTGCTTAATGTTTGATAATTAGCATGTTGCTCTGCAACTCGGTCTAACTCTTTTGATTCGCTAAACCCGCCAACATCCATAACATCAGTAATTTTTCTTACCACACCTTTAGGTGTAATATTATTATCAATATTATATTGATGCTGCTTCTCCCTACGCCGCTCAGTTTCATCAATAGCTTTACCCATAGACTTTGTGATTTTACCTGCATACAAAATAGCTCGGCCATTAATATTACGCGCTGCACGACCAATAGTTTGAATCAACGAGCGCTCTGAGCGTAAAAACCCTTCTTTATCGGCATCTAATATTGCAACAAGTGATACTTCGGGCATATCTAAACCTTCTCGTAATAAATTAATACCCACTAAAACATCAAATTTGCCTAAACGAAAATCGCGAATGATTTCTACACGTTCAACAGTATCAACATCAGAATGTAGATACCGCGTTTTAATACCGTGTTCATCTAAATAGTCAGTTAAGTCTTCCGCCATACGTTTGGTTAACGTGGTAGCTAGTACGCGCTCATTTAACGGCAAGCGCTTATTAATTTCAGATAATAAATCATCCACCTGCGTCTCTACATCCCGCACTTCAATTTGTGGGTCTAACAAACCTGTAGGCCTAACGACTTGTTCGGCAATGTCACCTGCTGATTTTTCAATTTCATAATTGCTTGGTGTTGCTGAAACATAAATAGTTTGTGGTGACAATGCTTCAAATTCATCAAACTTCATTGGTCTATTATCAAGGGCTGATGGCAAACGAAAACCATATTGCACTAGGTTTTCTTTACGTGATCTATCCCCTTTGTACATAGCACCAATTTGCGGCACAGTAACATGAGATTCATCAATAATAAGCAAACCGTCATCAGGTAAATAATCAAACAACGTAGGTGGCGATTCGCCTTGCTCACGACCAGATAAATAACGAGAATAGTTTTCAATGCCTGAGCAATAACCAAGCTCAGTCATCATTTCAATATCGAATTGTGTACGTTGCGATATACGTTGCTCTTCCACTAAACGGTTATTATCTTTAAGGTATTGTGATCGCTCTTTAAGCTCAATTTTAATTTTGTCTACTGCCCCTAAAATTTTCTCACGCGGTGTTGCATAGTGAGTTTTAGGGTAAACAGTGACACGCGCCAATGTACGCTCAACCTGCCCCGTTAATGGATCAAACTGGCTAATACGTTCAATTTCTTCATCAAACAATTCAACACGTAAAGCAAGGCGGTCAGATTCCGCAGGGAAAATATCAATAACATCACCACGAACTCGATAAGTTGCACGAGCAAAAGCTATATCGTTACGGGTATATTGCAACTCAGCTAAGCGGCGCAAAATATCACGCTGGTTAATAATGTCACCAACACTAATGTGCAACATCATTTTTAAATAGGAATCAGGATCGCCTAAACCATAAATAGCAGAGACAGAGGCTATAATTATGACATCACGGCGCTCTAAGAGTGCTTTAGTTGCCGACAAACGCATTTGCTCTATATGTTCATTTACAGAAGCATCTTTCTCAATAAAAGTGTCTGTGGTTGGCACATACGCTTCAGGTTGATAATAATCATAGTAAGAAACAAAATATTCAACCGCATTATTTGGGAAAAACTCTTTCATTTCACCATAAAGCTGCGCTGCTAGCGTTTTATTAGGCGCTATCATCATAGTAGGACGATTTAGCTTTTCTATAACATTGGCAATAGTAAACGTTTTACCTGACCCAGTAACACCTAATAATGTTTGATGGGCTAAACCAGCCTCTATACCATCTAACAACTGTTTAATAGCCGTTGGTTGATCGCCACTTGGCGTATAACTTGAGTCTAACGTGAATGATTTTACTATTGTTTCTTTGAATGTTGCTTCTTTCAAGATAGTTGTTCCTTAACAGTGGCCTCTTTATTTTTAAACTGTTTTAAAAAAAGTCGATAAGAAATGATTGCCATAATAAAATTCCCCATTAAGGCTCCCAAAAGGAAACCATGTAAACCATATAAATAACTTCCTAAATAAGCTAATGGCACATAACAAACAAACAACCTTATAACACTTAACATCAAAGCTACCATAGGTTTGTGTAAAGCATTAAAAGAGGAGTTAGTCAAAATAACAATACCTTGCAAGCCATAACCTAATGGTAAAATCCAAATAAATAAAACAATAACATCTGCAACTTCCTGTTCTTTAGCAAACACTGAGGCAATCCAAGGAGCAGCAACAATTAACACTAAATAAATAAATACCTGCCAAAACAAGACAAATTTAATAGAAGTTTTATAGGATTTTTCAACACGATGCATGTGACCCGCACCAAAATTTTGACTGATAAATGGTGGTAACGTCATAGACAGCGCTAAAACGACTAGTGATGCAATAGACTCTATCCTAGAGCCAACACCAAATCCTGCTACTACAGACTCTCCATACCCTGCAGCAATTGCAGTCATAATAGCAGCAGCAATTGGTGTTAACATATTTGCACCTGCTGCAGGCAAACCTATTTTTAATATGCCACGACATGAAGAAATTAACTGCTTAACAGGCAATAAATGAGTGTGAATTAAATTTTTCTGCTTTGTTAAAATAAGGAGTACAAACACGAAGCCAAAAAGCCAAGAAATGAATGTAGCTATTGCTGCACCTTCAAGCCCCATCGCAGGTATAGGCCCAAAACCAAAAATAAAAACAGGATCAAGCACCGCATTAATAAGCCCTGCACTGCCCATCACTATACTGGGTGTTTTAGTGTCACCAGACGCACGAAGAATAGCATTACCAACCATAGGACCAATTAAACACACACTACCTAGGTACCAAATATCCATATACTCATGAATTAAGGGCAATAAAGATTTTTTCGCACCAAGTAATGTAAAGAGTTCGTCAGTAAATAAGTACCCCACAAGAGATAAACAGATAACAACAACAGCTGCCATATATAAAGCTGCTGTAGCTGAGTTTTTTGCAGATTCATGATCTTTATGACCTAAAAATTTAGCAATAACAGCTGATGTACCTATACCCAAACCAATAATTAAACTTATAACAGTAAAAGTCACAGGGAAAGTAAAACTTATTGCAGCTAAAGGTTGTGTGCCTAACATACTAACAAAAAATGTATCTATCAGGTTAAACGTCATCAACAAAACCATGCCGTAAATCATCGGGATGGTCATTCTTTTTAAAGTACTAGCAACAGGGTCTTTTAGTAAATTAACAGGTTGTTTTTTATTTTTTAATAAATTATTTGATGTCATTAATAAATTTTATAAGGCTTATGAGAAGTTAGCGCATTGGCAAGCTACATCTATTGTAATCAAATCCCAAAGAAATGCACAGTAAATATCTATCTGGTCAAAAATCAAACTAAAGTAATAATAAAACAACAAAATAAACACAACACATTGATTAAAAAGAAAAAATAAAAACATTAAGTTAACTATTGACTTACCTACAAGCTAAGGAAAACGATAATGTAACGAGTCCTTACAAATTAACTAACATAGTTATCCACAGCTTTGGTGGATAACTACATTTTTACAAAGTTTTCTAATACACTAGTAAACTCTGCATATAAAACTATCAATAAATGCTGATAATCTAACTTTAATGGGCGCAATTTAAGCAAACAAACTAATAAATGCTTTTTTTCTTATTTTAGTATTGACACTTTGCCAACAGGTCTTTATTATTCCGCCCCGTTAGCCAAGTTGCTTGGCAAACAATTCCCCAATAGCTCAGTTGGTAGAGTTCGGGAGATTAGGTACTGTTAATCCATGTAG
>JADGDH010000244.1 GCA_016745015.1 Colwellia sp. | reverse complement strand
AATGTTAAAAGGTAATGCCCCTTGGTCAATTAAAGCACCTGCTTCGTCACTATCTGCTATGGCTGTTTCTAACCCTCGTAATAATACAATTACGTTACCATCAAGCTCGTCACCAGTTAATGTGATATCAATATCGGTATTAAGCTGACCACTTTTTAATTCCATTTGCACAGCTTGTTTCATATACCGAGAAATGGCGGGTAAAGACAACTCTTTTAGAAAACCTTGTAAATGATGTGTAGGTTCTTTCGCAAAAGGTTTCGTATAGCCTTTAAAATCAAAATGTGCATATTTATTACTGCGCCCTATTAACTCAAACGGTGTTTGCTGCTCTTGTTTGTCGGTTGCATTACTTATTGCGCCTAAGTGCAAAGTGTCGATAAATAATTTCCGTGCTTTTATGGGCTCTACACTGTTATTTAACACGGTTACATGATTGTCGTTTATTAGTGTAAATTCATTTAATGCAATGATAAAGTCAGCTTGTTGAGGGTTAATCTCTTCATTGATTTCTTCTGTGATTTCTACAATTTCTTTTTTTTCAGCCTCTGTTACGGGCAAAGATACCAAGTTAGCTAACACTTTTTGTTTATCTATAATCACTTCGCTTTGTAAGCTATTTAAGATGATCTTATCAATAGAAAGCTGTTTTTCACTAACTGAAATATCGCTGATGTTAAATTGTTTTAATGTGACCAAAGGAGGTAATTCGGACTCTTCATTTTTAGAACCAAATATATTATCAATAATAAGACTACCGATTTTTATTTTTGGGGTGTCCTCAAGGTGAAAGCTAATGTCATTTAAAGCGAGCTGTTCAAAATAAGCTAATTTTTGACTTACTTTTTCATGGTATAAATCGGCATTATTAAGCTTTAATTGGCTGGTTCCACTAAGCTCCGTTATTTCACCTTGGTTAAAGGTAAGTTTTAGATCATCAATGTTATTTTCTAATAGTTGTAGGTTGAAAAACTGTTGTTGATAACCAACCACAAGATCGCTATTGGTGAGTTTCGCTTTAGTAATGTGCAGTTTAAATTGCTCTGGTGCTATAGATATCGTTTGCTTACTAGTAAGTGAAAGTGAGCCATCAAGATCTGACAATTGGTCAACATAACGTTGTAATCTTTTAAGAGGGTAGTTAGTTATTGATAACTGACTATTAATGTTACCTTGCCCTTGTTTAATATTAGCATCGGCAGTTAATACTAGCGCTGTTTTATCAATAGAGCTTTGTAATGAAAGTGTTGCTTGTTGGGCTTGTTGATTAGCTTTTAGTTGGCTAATTAGCAATGTTTTTATGTTGATCTTGTGTGGTTTATCGTCGTTATTGATATCAATGTTAATTTGATTTAATGCTAATTCAGGTAGTATTAGCTGATATGAAAATGGCTTTGATTCAGTTTCAGGCACTTCTGTTGGGGTGCTATCCGTATTTTCTTTGTTTACATCAACACCAGCAATAATTAATTGCGTTGGTGTTTTTTCAACGTTGAGATAGGCATCGTTAAGTTCAAATTTACTCACGACAATTTTATCAAACAGTAAGCGGAATAAAGTTAAACGGATGGTTAACTTGTTTATCGACAGCACAGTTTCCTGTTTATTTTGTTGAGCTTTATATAAGGTTAAATCACTCACCGTTAATTGGCTGAGAAATGGGTTGTAACGAATACTAGTATCAGTTGAAAGGGTTAGTTCTTGTTCAAGCAATATTGGCTCGATAAAGTGCTTACTGAGCGGAGATGAAATAGCCCATATAATTAAATAAAGAATAATAAAAGTAGCAAAAGTTATTTTTAGCCATTTATTAGAAAAAAAAGATGATTTTTTAGCAAAAGTAGTAGTGTTCATATCCGTGAATGAGTCTCTGTTTGTAAATAATACATTTTTTATAAATGAGGGAGGCGAATGATAACAGATAATCCTTGAATTGAATTGTTTTCAGCAAAAATTTTACCTTTATGGGCTAGAATAGCTTGCTTAGCGATCGCAAGGCCTAAACCTGTGCCACCTGTATGGCGATCTCTAGCAAGATTTACTCGATAAAAAGGGGTAAACAACTGCGCTAATTCTTGTTCTGGCACACCATTGCCACTGTCAGCAATTACTAATGAAATTTCATTCTTATTAATGGATAAATCAGCTTTAATGATGCTTTTTTCAGGGCTATATTTAACGGCATTATTTAACACATTAGTGATGGCGCTAATTAGTAAGTTTTGATCCGCTACAATACTAATATCTTTGGCAGCATTCAGGTTGATTTTGATAGACTTTTCATCGGCAATAAATTGTTCATCACTAACGATG
>JADGDH010000243.1 GCA_016745015.1 Colwellia sp. | reverse complement strand
ATCACTATGAAAGGCCTCTTGTAATAAGTGTTGAGTTTCAATCCTTAATTTAGTGTTGTAACGCTCTCTAGGAACATAAACCATACAAGAATAAAAACGGTCAAAAACATCACGCCTAACAAATAAGCCGCAATAATCACGTTCTTGCATTTGCAAAATACCCATAACATTGTGTAGCAATTCAACAATACTACTTTGTAGTATTTCATCTCGAGGATAAGTTTCTAAAATATTAATAAGTGCTTTAAAAGCATGCGATTCTTTCGCAAAACCTGATGACTCACAAACTTGCAATACTTTAGATTTAATTAACGGTAAATCTAAAGCACTATTAGTGTAATAAGAGGAACCAAACAAACCGATAAAACGATCTTCACCTACTACATTACCCTTTGCATCAAAACGCTTCACGCCAATATAATCTAACTGTACTGGTCTATGTACTCTAGAACGTGAATTAGTTTTAGTTAAAATAAGATGGTTTTCACCTAATGCAACCTCTCGGCCTGATTCACTTAAACTCGATATTAATCTGTTTTTAGCTTCACTTGAATTTTTCATTAATCCAAGACTAGATTCTATGTTTGCTTCAAGCTTAATATCGCCTTTTACTGCATTTACATCGTATGAGCGATACCCCATCAAAGTGAAATTATGATTTGCTAGCCATGTTAAAAATTCTACCGTATCATCTTTTGCTTGCTTTCCACCCGGTAATTTACTTTTAGTTACATCAGTAATAATGCTATTTAATTTGTTTAACATTGGCTGCCAATCGTTAACAGTTAATGTTATATCTTCTACAACACTTAATAATTCATTTTTAATATTATCAAGCTCTTGCTTACCAGACTGACGGTCTATCTCAATAAAAAATACTGTTTCTTCAGACGTAGCTTTTATTTTTTTATCAATACTGGGAGCAATTTTAATAATATTTTTATTTTTATCTCTTACCATTTTTAATGGTGAGTTAAGCATAAGATGTGGTGACAAACCTAAACGTTTGAGTGCAATACGGATAGAATCAACCAAAAAAGGCATATCCTTAACAATTACTTCTATAATGGTATGACTTGATTTCCATCCATTTTTACTTACAGAAGGGTTAAAAACATGAATGACAGGTTCATTATCTGCGTGTTCATTAAGTGCACTCCACAAACTTAATGTGGCGCCGTACATATCACTATCATTTCGATCAGATAAATCAAGTGAAGATATATTGTTATAAAGTAAAGTTGTAAATTGAGCGACTAATTCTGCTGATTCCGTAGGTACTTTTTTCTTTATTAATTGTGCTACGTTTTTTAGTATCACTGATGGTGAACCGTTCACTAACGCCATGCTATTTTCCTTTTGCTATTTTTTATACAGAAGTTAAAAAGAAAGCTTGTAATAATTTAAATTAAATATTGTTTTTATTTTACTAATTAAAAATCAGGAGCTAAATCTCATAATTTTTAATAGCTATATTGGCTATCACTTAAAGCCATAAGTAAAACCTATTATAGTATAGTACAGACTTTATGAATAAATTTAAGGTATTGCGAGGATTATTTTAATTTTTATTTTAATTTTTATAAGTAAAGAAAAAATAGCATCAGGATTATTGGTGATGTCATTATTTCACTGGTTGTAATACAACTGTCCTGATTGCGCTTTCACGAGTCATCTGCTAATTGATGTTTTTTCCATTCAGGAATAAATACTCTACAAAAAAAATCGACATCACAAAAAATTTCAACTACCTTATCCATTCCTGTTTCTTATACTTATACCAATCAAACTAATTAAGTGATCTTTATAAATGGTCTAAATCACCAATAACATCGTTGCTTTCAATCCCAATAGCCAGCTATTGCTCAATCAAGCGCCTTGTTCTTGAAAATTTACCCTCATTAAAATTGATCACTAAATTAATCTGTTTGGTATTACTATTTTTCTTAGTCAAAAGATCAAATCGTGTTGATGTTAGTTAAACACTTCGTCGGTTGTACAGCTACATATTTTAATGTGGTAAATTACTGAATAGTCGCCAATAAAAACAAATAAAAAAGGAAGCGAAATGTCGTTAAATAACGCGCAAGACAATGTAAATCCACAAAAGCTAGAAACATCTAAACCTAAGTCATACACCAATAAATATTATGCACTGGTGCTACTCACTATTGTTTATACATTTAACTTTGTTGATCGTCAGTTGTTAGCTATATTACAAGAAACTATCAAAGCCGACTTACAACTCTCAGATAGCCAACTAGGTCTACTGACAGGAGTTGCGTTTGCGGTGTTTTATGTCACTGCAGGTATTCCTATTGCGCGC
>JADGDH010000111.1 GCA_016745015.1 Colwellia sp. | reverse complement strand
TACCTCAGTTTATGTTTCAAGCGTTGGATGTTTTTGGTGTTCAACAAGACGATAAAGCCGACAATGCTATTGCCTTAAATCAAAGTGAACATATGCTTAACAGCAACTTCCCTTGTTTACCTGAAGATGGTACCACCGTAACTTTTGATCGTGATACCGCACTCATTAATGAAAACTATCAACTACTCACTTGGGATCACCCAATGGTTCGTGGCGTAATAGATTTAGTGCTTAGTGATGAAATTGGCAATGCGAGTATGGGGTTATTGAAAAATGATGCTTTACCTGTTGGCACATTCTTTTTAGAGTGTTTATTTACTGTAGAAGCTACCGCTCCTGCACATTTACAATTAGGTCGTTATTTACCAACCACACCTATTCGAATTTTAGTAGATAAAAGTGGTAATAACCTTGCAGATAAAGTGAGTGAATCGGTGTTAGATAATCAGTTGGCGCCTGTTAAAAAACAAATGGCGTTACAGTTAATTAAAGCGTTAAAGTCACAAATTGGCCCGCTAGTTACCAAGGCTGAAAGTCATGGTGAACAGCAAATAACTGCTATTCAAACAAAAGCATTAACAAATATGCAAACTAAACTTGAACAAGAGCAACAAAGATTAATCGCATTAAAAGCAATTAATCCAAGTGTTCGACAAGCCGAAATTGATTTTATTGCTCATCAACAAAGTGAACTGACTCATTATATTGATAAAGCTCAGTTAACTTTTGAAGCGGTGCGTATGATAGTGGTGACGCATTAATGGCTGCCAATCCAGATTTTATATATAAACCACCAATGAGCCCTTACCTTGATATTGTTTTTAAAGATGAAGACATTGTCGTTCTCAATAAAAGTAGTGGTTTATTAAGTGTACCTGGCCGCTTGCCTGAACATAAAGACTGCTTACAAAATAGAATACAACGTGTTTTGCCCACAGCGACTATTGTTCATCGTTTAGATATGGCAACTTCTGGTATCATTATTATGGCGCTAAACAAGCCTGCACATGTAAATATTAGCCGACAATTTGAGCAACGAAAAACAAAGAAAAGCTATATTGCTCGAGTTTTTGGTCATGTTAAAGCGCATGAAGGTAGCGTTGATTTACCACTAATATGTGATTGGCCAAATAGGCCAAAGCAGAAAGTAGATCATGAAAATGGCAAACAATCGTTAACCCATTATCAAGTGCTAAGCTACAGTGAACAAAATTCAAAAAATAATAGCTCAGAAAAAACTAATTCAAAAAATGTACCTTCAGAAAATGAAAGCACATTAGTTGAATTAACACCTGTCACAGGGCGCTCTCACCAACTACGAGTACACATGCTCGCCTTAGGACATCCTATATTAGGTGACAGATTATACGCTCATGAGCAAGCGTTAACAGTTAGCCCTAGGTTACAATTACATGCAAGGAATTTAAGCTTAACGCACCCTGTTAGCGGTGAGTTGCTTACTTTTGTCGCACCTTGCCCATTTAATTAACACTTTTAGTTAACAAGCCGATATAGAAATAACTCTACTGCGTAGGCAAAGCTTTTAAAACCAAAGGAACATTGTGCAAGCACTATTAGTATTAATAACTCGTAAATTAACAATTATTATTGTATTGCTAAATTGTGTAAGCATTACTGTGCTTGCACAACAAGATGAAAAAACTTCATCAGTACAATCGAAAACAAATACCGAAACTACAGAAACTAATACCAAAAAGAATGCTAAACCAAAAAGTGCAACCGAAAGAAAACTAAAAGCTTTTACAACGCCATCGCCAACGCCCATTACTCAGCAATATAAAGAAGACTTAAAACATTACCTACCTGCCAACAAAATTAAGCCATTGTTAGCAGGGTCGGATGATTACATAACCTTAATCACTGAAAACACGAATATCAATAATAAAGGCGTTGCCATTTTATTACCTGACTGGCAACAAGGGGCGACTAATCCCAAAGCAATAAATTTTTTACGCAATAAACTCCCCCAGCAAGGCTGGACTACCATCAGTATTCAGCCTACTAGCAAGCCCACAGATTACCCATCAAGCGCCTTAAAAATAAGTGAGCAACAGCAAGAAAATAAAAACATTATTGATAAATACAAAATAAAACTTAGCACTATGATGAATGCTGTTATCGCCAAAGCCAACGAATACCCTGGTATTGTGATTATTATTGCCCAAGGCAACCATGGAGCAATGTTAGTAGCGCTTTTAAATGAAGGCGAAGAGCCAGCAGCAATTACTCAAGCACCTAACGCATTAATTTTATTGAGTAGTTATTTATTAACTAGCAATAAATTAATTGATGAAGCTAACACCACTTTTGCTAATGAATTAGCTTATAGCGAGTATCCTGTATTAGATTTATACCTAAAAAACGATAACCCCATTGTTTTAAACAAAGCACAACAACGCTTATCTTTGTCTAAAAAAGAAATGAAAGTCTATTATCGCCAACGCCAACTTAATAATACCGCTATAGGCTACTACCCAGAACAGGAGTTACTTACGCAAATTAATAGCTGGTTAAAATCTATCGGTTGGTAACTCTATTTATCCTGCTTTGAAATTAAATCATATGCCGCTTGAATATCTTGGGTTTTTTCTTTCGCAGCTTCCATCATTGCTGGTGGTAACCCTTTGGCTATTAATTTATCAGGGTGATGTTGAGACATAAGCTTACGGTAAGCTTTTTTAATCTCACCTTTAGAAGACTCTTTATTAACCCCTAAAATTTTATAAGCATTATCAAGTTGCCCTGCACTTGTTGGCGCATTACCGCCATTAAATTGTTGATAACTCTGTCCTGATTGTTGATTAAATTCAGCACCAGCAATAATCATTTCTAGTAAGTTGTCTAACTGACGAGCTGAGTAACCTAAGAGCTTCGCAATAGTGTGTAAGATTTCACGCTCTTTAGCATCTAAATCTCCATCAGAAAAAGCCACTTGAATTTGAATTTCTAAGAACATCAACCGTAAATCATGGCGATTACCACAAATGTGCTTAAACTTTCTTAATCGCTCTTTCAATGGGAAACCGTCCGTTTTTCCTTCACGAAAAGCATCTTGCGCTTGTTGGCGTAACTCATCAGTTAAACCAAGCTTGTCCATGTAAGCATTGGCAAACGCTATTTCATGGTTAGTCACTTTTCCTTTCGCTTTTGCTACATGCCCCATGACTGAGAACGCGGTATAAAAAAAAGCAGCCTGACGAGAAACATCATCTTCTTTACCGCCAGATATACCATCAAAATCAAATCCACGTCCACGATCAAACATGTGCCCTAACCACATACCTAACAATGCACCAAATAAATTTTTACTTAACATGAAGCCAAATAAAAACCCTAAAACTTTTCCCCAAATACGCATACTGTTATTATTACCCTACACTTTATTTGTTATTTACTCGCTACTCGTAGCTAGAAAGCTACGTTTGCTATATCATATACGTTTCATCGCACATATTTAAGATAACATTTACAAATAAATGCTTTTTTCCCGACAATTCTTTTTCTTTACAGCCTTATTTTGCGCAGCATTTTCAATGCCAGCGTTAGCTGAAACAAATACTAAGGCCATAGAGCAAGCTCAACTCCAATGTGCTATCCCAACTTTTTCTCCAATGGTAATGAATGCGCCAAAAATAACGGATGATAGTATTAACATTACTTCTAAGTATTCTAGTATTGAAAAAGATCAAATAGCCAACTTTAGCGGTGGTGTCACGCTTATTGATAAAAGCCAAACAATCAAAGCTGATCAACTTGCTTTTGATCGTTTATTAATGAAATTTAATGCTCAAGGCAACATACACTATCAAAACCAAAACATTGACATTCTCGCTAGTGAACTTAACGCCAGTAAAAAAGACAAAAAAAGCACTATGCTTAATGCAGCATATCAACTTTATGGAACCCCTGGTCATGGTAGTGCTAATGAATTACAAATAAGCTCAGAAGAAGGCTTAAGCTTATTAGATTCAACGTTTACCACTTGTGTGGGTGATGAACCTGATTGGCAAATAAAAGCATCTGAAATAAAAATATCTGCTGACGGCAGTGAAGGCGAAGCTTACCATGCACAAATACGCTTATTTGATACCCCTGTTTTATATTTACCCTACTTTACTTTTCCCGTTTCTAAAAAGCGAAAAAGTGGCTTTTTATATCCTAAAATTGGTAGCTCTAGCAACTCAGGGATAGAAATTGAAACACCTTATTATTGGAATATAGCACCCGCTATGGATGCAACCATTACCCCCCATTATATGTCTAAGCGAGGCATGCAGCTAAAAACAGAGTTTCGTTATTTATCAGAGCTACAAACTGGCAGCGTTAATTTAGAATATTTGAATAAAGATAATGAAATAAAATCTAATAATGATCCCCGCTACCTAGCAAGGTTTCAACATATCGGTACATTTTCCGATAATTTTCGTGCTTATATAGATTATACCACCATTAGTGATGACAACTATTTAGTGGATATTGGCTCTAAAGAATATAATTCTAACGATGCTTATTTATACCAAATAGGTGAACTATCGTACTTTGGTGAACAGTGGCAAACCACAATGAAGCTGCAAGATTTTGAAGTTTTAGGTAATCACCAAGCAAGTTATAAAACTTTGCCTCATATAGAGGTTTCAGCCTATGAGCCATTTAATCTATTTTCAGAACAAAGTTTATCAGGCCAATTTGAATTTTATTCTGAGCTAAGTAGTTTTCAAGCTGAAGCCAAAGATCAAGTCAATGCCAATCGTTACCATGTTGAAGCAGGCTTAAATTTTCCTATATCCACCCCCGCTTGGTTTTTAAATTCAGAAATTAAGTTAATGCACACATATTACCAACAAGATAATATTCAAGTAGGTAGTGAATTAAGCGAGACGGTTAACCGAACTTTGCCAAAAATACGCTTTCATGGTGGCATTAATTTTGATAGAAAAATGTCATTATTTGCTAATGGTTATACGCAAACTTTTGAACCACAAATTCAATACTTGTATATTCCAGAAAAAGATCAAACCACTATAGGCTTGTACGACACAACTAACTTACAAGATGATTTCAATGGTTTATTTAGAGACCGAAGTTATAGTGGTTTAGATAGAATTGCTGGCGCTAATCAATATACTTGGGGTGTTACCAGTAGAATCCTTGATCAATCAAACTTAGAAGTTTTTCGGTTAAGTTTAGGCCGCATTCAGTACTTATCTACCAATAGCACTATTGATGAATTGTTGGATAATAGCGACAACAATGTTGGTAGCCAACAATCATCCGTTGCCGCAAATTTGTTTTACCGATTAAATCATAAGTGGCAAATTAGTAGCGATATACAATACAATACTATTGAAAACTTCACTAACAAGAGTCAAGCAGCAATAAACTATCAAATTGATAAATATAATTCAGTTCAATTGAACCATAGGTATACTCGTAATGTCTCAGGTAGTAGTTTAGAACAAATGTCGTTGTTGGCAAACGTTGCCATTAATAGAAATTGGGCTTTTGTAGGACGACTAACCCAAGATTTAAAAGAGAAACGCAGTTTAGAAAGTTATGCAGGGTTGCAGTATGAAAGTTGTTGCTGGGCAGTACGATTAGCCTACCACAGACATATAAATTCAAACTTAAATGATGATGATTTTTTCAATGAAAACCGCGATGAATTTAATAGTGGCTTCGAATTACAATTCATCATCAAAGGGCTAAATGGTAAACAAGACGCCATTGGTACACAAGACATGTTTAATTCAAGTATTTTTGGCTATAAGCGCCCTTACTACTTACAGAACTAGACATAAAAATAAATTAATAATGCACCATAACCAAGATGTAATAATTCATGAAAAATTTAGTTACCATTTTACTTAAAACGACTTTTCTTAAAACATTAATGCTCACCAGTGTAGTTTATGCTGGGTTACAAATACCAGTACAAGCTGAAGAAGAACAACTAGACAAAGTTGCGGCGGTTGTTAACGGTGGCGTAGTACTTGAGTCTGAAGTGATCGATCTTTTAGCAAATATAAAAAAACAGGCTAAAAAAAATAATCAGTCACTCCCTTCTAATAAAGCGTTACGTACACAAGTTATGGATAAGTTGATTAACGACAGCTTAATTATGCAAATTGGCGAGCGCATGGGTGTACAAGTGAGTGATGCCCAATTAGATCAAACCATTACCAACATGGCACAAGAGAATAAGCTAACCTTATCTCAATTTCGTCAAACAATTATTAGTGAAGGTGAAGACTATGAAAAATACCGAGAAAACGTTCGTACTGAACTAATCTCTGGTGAAGTTCGCCGTAATAGTGTTCAACGCCGCATTTATATTTCACCACAAGAAGTATCTAACCTTTTAGCTTTAATGAAAGAGCAAACCACAAACGATGTTGAATATCACCTTGGTCATATATTAATAGAATTCCCTTCTGACGCTACACAAGCCGACATGACTGCCAGTAAAAAACGTGCTGACAAAGTCATTGAATTACTTAATAGCGGTTCTGACTTTAAGAGAATAGCAATTGCTTCATCTGGTGGCGCAAACGCACTTGAAGGTGGCGATTTAGGTTGGAAAAATATCAATGAAATGCCAACGCTATTCTCTGAACTCATTGCAGGAAAAGATAAAGATACGGTAGTGGGCCCTATTCGAACTGGTTTAGGTTTTAGTATTGTAAAAGTACTAGACATTCGTGGTCGTAAAGTAGTAGAGGTAGAAGAAGTAAAAGCGAGCCATATTTTAATTAAACCTTCCATTATTTTAAGTGAAGAAAAAGCCAAAGCACAATTACAAGGGTTCTTAGATAAAATTGAAGCAGGTGAGGCTACTTTTGCAGAGCTTGCTAAAGAGTTTTCTGAAGGACCTACCTCTGTTCGTGGTGGTGATTTAGGTTGGGCAGACCCCAGAAGTTATGACCCTGCTTTTAAAGAAGCACTGGCAACCATGAAAATTGGTGAATACCACAAACCGTTTCGTTCATCTTTCGGTTGGCATATTATTCAATTAAGCGATCGTCGTATGGTAGACGCCACTTCACAAATGAACAAGAATCGTGTCCATCAAATTCTTTACAATCGTAAATTTGGTCTTGAAAGCGCTCGTTGGATCAAAGAAACACGTGACGAAGCTTATATTGAAATTTTTGAACAGGACAAATAAATATGACTAAACGCATTGCTATTACACCTGGCGAACCTGCTGGTATAGGCCCTGATTTAGTTATCGCTATTGCTCAACAGTCTTGGCCAGTACAGCTTGTAATTGTTGCTTCTAAAAAACTAATAAAGCAACGTGCCAAGCAGTTAAATTTACCCATAACACTCCTTGACTATGATGCTAGCCTCGAAGCGATTCCTCAGGCTAAAAGTACATTAACCATACTAGACATACCATTAGCAGAAACAACAACTGCTGGTGTTCTTAATATTAATAATGGGGCTTATGTCGTTGAAACTTTAAAAGTAGCCAGTGACAAAAATATGTCTGGAGAATTTGACGCTATTGTTACAGGGCCAGTAAATAAAGGCTTAATTAACAAAGCTGGCGTGTCTTTTAGTGGACATACAGAATATTTCGCTAGCCAAGCAAATTGTTCTGATGTAGTCATGATGCTTGCAACTAAAGGTTTACGTGTTGCCCTAGTAACAACCCATATACCGTTAGCGTATGTAGCCAAAGCTATTACTTTTGAGCGTTTACAAAAAGTGACTCGCATTCTCCACCAAGACTTACAAAGTAAATTTGGCATAAAATCACCCAAAATTTATGCTTGCGGCATTAACCCTCATGCAGGTGAAGATGGCCATTTAGGTCGTGAAGAAATTGAAGTAATGGAACCTGCTTTTGCTGAGCTTAGAAATGAAGGAATGAATATTATTGGTCCTTTGCCCGCAGATACTATTTTCCAAGAAAAATACTTAAAAGATGCTGATGCTATTTTAAGTATGTATCATGATCAAGGCTTACCTGTGCTTAAATATAAAGGCTTTGGTTCATCAGTAAATATAACCTTAGGCTTACCTTTTATTCGTACTTCAGTTGATCATGGCACCGCTCTTGAGCTTGCTGGTACAGGTGAAGCTGATTCAGGTAGTATGATGGAAGCCATCATCAACGCCATCAATTTAGCCAATTGCAGTAAGTAAAAATTTTTTAAATGAGAACTTATGAATAGTAAAACCCACTTAGGTCATCAAGCTAAAAAACGTTTTGGTCAAAATTTTCTTCATAATGACGCTGTCATCAGTGATATTGTTGATGCTATTAACCCAGAGCCAGGCGAGAATTTAATTGAAATTGGGCCTGGTCTTGGTGCATTAACAGAGCCTGTAATCGAGCGAGCAGAAAAATTATCGGTAGTCGAATTAGACAGAGATCTTGCGCATAGATTACGCCACCATCCTTTTTTAGCCCCGCACTTAACAATTTATGAAACTGATGCCTTAAATTTTGATTTTGCCCAGCTAGTAAAAAATGAAGACGGCACAGAAAACCCTTTGCGTATTTTTGGCAACTTACCCTACAATATATCTACACCATTAATTTTTCACCTTTTAACCTTTAAAGATAAGGTTAAAGACATGCATTTCATGCTACAAAAAGAAGTGGTAGAACGCATGTCAGCAGAGCCTCATTGTAAAGCCTATGGCCGCTTATCAATTATGACTCAATACCAGTGTCAAGTAATTCCAGTGATGGAAATAGGCCCTGAAGCATTTAAACCTGCACCTAAAGTTGACTCTGCCATTGTGCGCTTAATACCACATAAAGAAATCAAAAACCCAGTAAAAGACATTAATGCACTAAACACAATTTGTTTAGCTGCTTTTAATCAGCGCAGAAAAACTATTCGTAATGGTTTTAAAAAATTAATTAGCGTTGAACAGTTAGAAACACTTAATATAGATGCGAACCTACGCCCTGAAAATTTAACACTTGATGATTATATCAAACTGGCTAATTTTATTGTTGATAATCCACCCATTGTACAAGAAGAAAAAAGTGATAAAAAACAATCTCGACGTGCAATGAAAAAGGCACAAGAACAAGGCTAGCAAGATCTAAAAAAACTATCTATTAAAGAGTAATAATAAGTGGCTATTTATTTGGTTGGTGACATTCAAGGTTGTTATAGTGAGCTTCAAGCATTATTGAAGCAAGTTTCCTTTAACGCAAGTATCGATCAATTATATCTAGCGGGCGATCTTGTTGCGAGAGGCCCTGACTCTTTAGCTACCTTACGCTTTGTTAAATCACTTGGTCAGTCTGCAAAAGTTGTTCTTGGTAATCATGACCTTCATTTACTCTCTGTTCATGCAGGTATAAAAAAAGTAAAAAAACAAGATAAGCTCGATGAGTTACTTGCTGCTGACGATGTTGATGAGTTAATGAACTGGCTAGCACAACAGCCACTATTGCAACAAATTGGAAAAGATAATGCCTACATGAGTCATGCGGGAATATCTCCACAGTGGGACTTACAACAAGCAATAGAACAAGCAAACTTTGCTAATCAGCAATTAAGCTCAAAAAATAGAAACCTTTGGCTTTCTGTAATGTACGGCGAAAACCCTAATGATTGGTTGCAAGCAAGAACGGAAGTCGATAAATTTCGTTACACTATTAACGCTTTTACAAGAATGCGTTATTGCTATAGGGATAAACGATTAGAATTTGACAGCAAACTAGCGCCTAATAGATTGCCGACAAATGAACAACAGCAAATCAATTTATTGCCTTGGTATGAGCTATCATCAACCATCCATAAAACAACATGGGTTTTTGGTCATTGGGCTGCGCTTATGGGTGATTGTACAGTACCAAATATTTATGCATTAGATACTGGCTGTGTATGGGGAAATCATCTAACAATGCTACGATGGCATGATAAAAAAATATTTATTGAACCATCACATGAAA
>JADGDH010000242.1 GCA_016745015.1 Colwellia sp. | reverse complement strand
CGGCTCGTACCCCCATAACGGGTCTTGTTGGCCGATACCTCGAATGTATGCGGTTAACGTAGAGTTAGAGCCACGACTTACTTGTAATGTTGTATTAACGGCATATTGTTGAATATCGGTAACATCGGTAATGCCATTTTGAGCAATATCTTCAGCGCCAATAGAGGTTACCGATAAAGGTACAGCTTGTAAGTTTTCTACCGTACGACGAGCCGTAACTTCAATACGTTCTAACCCATTATCTTTAGCCGCTGGTGAGGCATCAATGGCTTCTTCAGCAAAAGTAATATTGCTTATTAATGCTGTAGTAATGGCTAGCGCGATGTAGCTTTTTCTTCTATTGTAATTATTCATGGCATTCCCCTTTATAGTTATAATTAAATTGTTATTATTTTTAATACTTGTAGTCTATTTACCGTTAACTGCTCACTTGCATGTTATTCCATATAACAACTAATGCTGTTTCCCTCATTCTCATACCTCTAATGTCAGACATAAAATTATCCATAAAAAATCAAGGTTTAATAAAAGATGCAATATGGCTATTTAAAACATCGGGTTGATCCATTGGCGTTGCATGATAAGAGTTTGAAATAACAATAAGTTTAGACTTGTTGATTTTTTTACAATATTCTTTTTTTAATTCAACAGGTGTATAGTCATGCTCTGCAGCCACAACTAAAACAGGCATTTGTAATGAAGATAACTTATCACTAACATCCCAGCCTAAAAATGATAATAACGAACGTGTATATGAAGAATTTGTCAACATTTTCATTGACGTTCTAAACTGCTCTCTTAAATTTTCTTGATGTTCTGATGGGAACAGTTTTTTACCTATAACTTTGCTTAGTTTATCAAGTCCCATTAATTTTATGAGTGCGAGCCTAGACCACACAGTCAATTTTATTGCCAACGTGTTATAAGGTACTTCGGGAGCAGAGTTTATAATGGTTAAGGTTTTAATTTTTTGTGGATTATCAACAGCTATTTGGAATGCCGTCATTCCGCCCATAGAAAAACCAACCAAATGAAAGGAGTCTATTTTTAGGTGATCGAACAGCTGTACCATATCATCTGCAAATAACGGAATAGTGTATTTTCCATCAGGTTTATCAGAACGACCATGACCTCGGCAATCAATGGCAATAACACGATAATTTGGTGAAAAATAATCAATTTGTTGTTGCCAATCGGTACCATTAGAGCCTAAACCATGTAATAAAATGATCGTTTCACCGCTACCAACATCTTGATAACATAGTTTTATATTGTTTACTGAGCAATATTGCATGACTAATTTAATTCCCAGAATGTAGAAAAACAGTTTTATTTTTTATTTAATGCTTGATAAGCTAAATTTTGAAAATCTTTTTCAGGAAACTCAAATTCCAGCATGGATTGACACATAAAAATACCGATTAACTCCTCTTTAGGGTCAACCCAAAAATAGGTACGAGCGGCACCAGACCAACCGTATTCACCGACACTTCCCTGTATTTCTGCAGCTTCAACATCTAATAAAACTTTAGAGCCTAAACCAAAGCCATACCCTAATGTTGGCGGACCTGCGAGTGTCCAAGGAATTAATTCACTACTTAAATGGTTAGTATGCATTAGGTCAACCGTTTCAGGTTTAAGTAAACGTTTACCTTTAAATACGCCTTTATCAAGCAACATTTGTGCAAAATTAAGGTAGTCTGAAGTGGTTGAAAATAAGCCATGTCCACCTCGTGCAAAAGTAGCAACCTTATTGGCTGGGTAAGTAATTTCTACATCACGCTTAATGTTTTCACCTTGTAGATAAGCCTCATATATTTTGGAAAAGGTCATATCATCACTGGCTATATCTGGACGACCATACATGCTTGCTAAACGATTCTGCTCATCTTTGTTAACAAAAAATGCAGTATCTTTCATGTTTAATGGCTTAAATATATTTTCCTCTAAAAAGTCCTCAAGGCGTTTTCCTGATATTATTTCTACTAGTCTGGCAACAACGTCAATACTCAAACTATAATGCCAACGCGTACCAGGTTGAAACGCTAGTGGAAATTTAACTAAATCATTTATCATTTTAGTTAGGCTGCGCTGTGGGTCACCAAGCAGCCGTGCATCTCTATAATTCTGGCTTACCGTTGACTCTTCTAAGAAATCATAACTCAATCCTGAAGTATGAGTTAGCAGATGTAAAATGGTTACAGGACGTTCTAATGGTGCGAGCACTTCTTTACCATTACTTTTACCATCACTATCTGATGTAAGTACCTTTAACGTTGCAAATTCAGGAATAAATTTTGATACTTCATCATTTAATGCAAACTTTCCTTGATCATACAACATCATTAAAGCCGTACAGACAATTGGCTTCGTCATAGAA
>JADGDH010000005.1 GCA_016745015.1 Colwellia sp. | reverse complement strand
GTACGCCAAACTTGGCCGTACCTCTTTATTTTGGCTGCAAAACAAACATAAGAACAAATCTGCTGCGCAACGTTTTCGTTTAGCCATTGAAGATCTTGGTCCTGTTTTCATTAAATTTGGCCAAATGCTCTCTACCCGACGTGATTTATTACCGCCTGACTTCGCTAATGAGTTAGCATTATTGCAAGATCAAGTTACCCCCTTTGATGGAGAACTCGCCAAGCAGCTAATTATTGATGCAATGGGCATTGAAATTTTTGAACAGCATTTTAGTGATTTCGATACAACACCACTTGCTTCTGCGTCTATCGCCCAAGTACATACTGCCACCTTAGTTGAAGACGATACAAAGCGAAAGGTAGTGATTAAAGTTCTACGTCCAAACATAGACAAAACTATTTTAGCCGATGTAAAAGTAATGTCTCGCATTGCCGCTATAGTTGCCCGATGGCTTCCTGACGGAAAACGCTTGCGCCCTGTTGAAGTCGTTGCTGAATATAAAAAAACGATACTAGATGAGCTAGATCTCAATCGTGAAGCTGCTAATGCCATTCAGCTAAAACGTAATTTTGAGCAAGGCAACGAATACGACAAAATACTTTATGTTCCTGAAATTCACAGTGAATATAGCCACAAAAATGTTTTAGTAATGGAGCGTATTTACGGCATTGGCGTCGCAGAAACTGACACCTTAAATAGTCTTGGTGTTGATATGAAATTGCTAGCTGAACGTGGCGTTGAAGTATTTTTTACTCAAGTGTTCCGTGATAGTTTTTTCCATGCGGATATGCACCCAGGCAATGTTTTTGTTAACGCGACCAATCCTGCAGACCCCACGTGGATTGCCATAGACTGCGGTATTGTGGGCACATTAACTCGCGAAGATAAACGTTATCTAGCAGAGAATTTTGTTGCCTTTTTTAATCAAGATTATCGCAAAGTAGCACAACTACATGTTGATTCAGGCTGGGTGCCCGCTAGTACCAGTGTTGATGAATTTGAATTAGCTATTCGCACCGTGTGTGAACCTATATTTAATAAACCTTTATCTGAAATTTCTTTTGGTCAAGTACTGGTAAATTTATTTAATACCGCTCGACGCTTTAATATGGAAGTACAGCCACAACTGGTATTACTACAAAAAACCTTACTTTATATTGAAGGTTTGGGTAGACAGCTCTACCCACAATTAGATTTATGGCAAACCGCCAAACCCTTTTTAGAAAATTGGGTAAAAGAACAAATGGGCGTTAAAGCGGTATTTACTAAAATTAAAAAAAACCTACCATTTTGGAATGAAAAACTGCCTGAGTTACCTGATCTTATTTATGATTATTTAAAAGCAGATAAAGAAAATAATTTTCAGCAAGCACAACTGATGGAGAAAATAGCAAAGCAGCAACAGACTAATAATCAACGACTAATTTTTGGTGTGGTGGCCGCAGGACTTATTGTTAGTGCCACATTATTAATGAATCAAGAGAACATATTACTTGCTTCAATAAGCGCAGGCGCTGCTGTACTTTGTTTTTTATGTGCTCTTAATAAAAAATAAACTTCAACAACAAATACTTTAAATAAAATGTATTTCTATTGAAATTCAGTTAATATACTTTAAATATAAGATATGTTAACTATTCATTATTGAGGTTTTACATGCTTTCAGATAATTGGTTTATTGAAAAAGGAAGGGCTTTTCAAGCACTCAGAAAAGCAACATTTCCCAACGATACACAGGTTGTTTTTGCTCAAAGATTAAACGTTAGCTTAAGTACAATTCAGCAAATAGAGTCAGGTTCAAAAGGTGTTGCATGGTCATCCGTTGCTAACGGGTTAGCCTTAATGCAAAAAAAAATAGAATTAAATAAACTTTTTCAAATAACAACTGATATCAACAAGCTAATGGCTGATGCAAAATGGTAGATAATTTCAAATTATTTTATCTTAATATAGCAGGTACAGTAACAAAATGCGCTAATGTGAATTTTACCTCAAATGATGGACATATTGTTGACAGAGTAGACTTCACTTACCATGCAGATCATTTAAATGCTAAATATGGTATAGATCCCGCACAACTACCTCTTAATAATCAACCCTATAAAATGCAATGCCACAAAGCATTACCAGCCTTTGTTGATGATATATTACCTGACAATTGGGGTAAAAAAGTTATATCGCGTATGTATGATATTCCTCACCCAACAGATCAAGAACTATTAAAACATATCGGACAATCTACTATCGGTGCAATTCAGTTTAGTGATGGTAGTAAATCACCCTCTTTCAATGAGGGTTGCGATATAAAGTATTTAGAACAATTAGAAAAAATTGCTAATAAACTCGATAATGAAGAACTGATTGAAGGTGAGATTGAGTTGGTAAAACTGTCTCTTTTTTCTCAAGGCTCTAGTGTCGGTGGTGCCAGACCGAAAGTATTAGTACACAACAAAACACATGCATATATCGCAAAATTTGCAAAAACAGATGACAAGTTTGATTATGCAAAGGTTGAGCACGCTTGTTTAACACTCATAGAGTCGATTGGTGTTGAAGTAGCACAGAGTGAATGGATAGCAAGCCCAATAAATCAGGATGAAAATATATTCCTAACAACTCGCTTTGATGTACCTGTTAGAGGTATGCGGTACCATTTGATCACGGTAAATGGTCTACTTAAAAATACTGAAACACAAAAAGATATATTCAGCGCAAGCTATGAAGATATTTTAACGTTAATTTCACTTTATTCTTACCAACCAAAATTAGATAAAAAACAACTTTTTGTACAGATGCTGTTTAACAAAGCATTTAATAATACCGATGATCATTTAAGAAACTTTAGCTTTCTAGCCGATAATAAAGGTTGGCGTTTAAGCCCTGTATACGATGTTGTTCCTTCGTTAACGCTAGGCAAATATCACCAATTAAAGTTTAATTACAGTGATATATTACCCACACACCATAAAGCAGCAAAACACCACAAAAAATTTGGCATGACATTATTTGAAGCAGAAAATATAATATTAGCCATTACCAACGCTTTAAATGGCTGGGAAACACATTTCTCTAAAGCTGGGGTAAGCAATATGGATATAAAAATATTATCCAAAATTATTAAAAAGTAAAAGCTCTAGCTAATCAACAATCTCGCGCAAAGGCTTCGCGAAAAGTATATCAAAAGGGTCAGATCAACTTGATTTTTTTATCTCTTTGATTGAGTAATTGATTATTACTCTAATAACAATGACTGGGCAATTAATAATTGCTGTGCGCTTTGTTTATATCTCATGAAGGCTGTTACGTATACAATATTTAAACGGTCATCATAACGATATAATATTTTATATTTATCAATTGTTAACTGTTTATAATCGGTAACACCTAATAATTCCAATTCATGACAAACAGGGCATTGCTGTGGGTTTTCTGTTAACTTAAGTGTTGTTACATTAATCAGCTGTTCTGCAAGACTAATGGCTTGCTCTAAGCCAATAAATTCCTTCATGTAACGTGTAATAATTGAAAGGCTTTGATAAGCTGCATGAGTGACTTCAATTTTTGTCATTAACCTACCTCCTCAAGCTAAAACTAAAGCGAAGCCATTCCTGATGTAAGCTGTGCTCGTAGTTTATTCATGGCTTGTTCTGGGCTATAAGTTTTTCCCGATTTAACATCTCTTTCGGCTAGGTTCATCAACTTAAGTAGTGCTATACCCTCATCTTTTAATTGTGCAGATACTTCAGACTCAATACGATAAACAGGTTTACCGCTTTGAGTCACTACAATGGGTTCTTCTACATTTAAGGTTGCAGCATTTTGCTTTAGGTAACTAATTGTCTCTACTCGCATAAGTTTATTCCAAAATAACATAGACCATTAAAAGACTAACTATAGACTGATGCAAAGTCAATATAAAATCAAAAGGGTCACAATTAAAGTAATGTATTGCTAATGTACTGCCATGCTTTACAGTGTGATCTGCATTATCTGCATAAAGATGAATATTTACCCTTTTCTTTTAGCCAGTTGCGCTCTCAAATCTGCCATTCCTTGTTTATTTGATTCTTTTTTATGAACTTCTGTTTTTTTCACTTGCCCTAATTCCCAGTTTAAATCGTCTTGCGGCAGTTCATGTAAAAAGCGGCTAGCTTCAGTGCGAGAAACTTCACCAAATTGACGACGTTCCTTAGCGTAAGTGAATATTAACTCACGTTGTGCGCGAGTTATACCAACATAAGCTAAACGACGTTCTTCTTCTACACTACCTTCATCTATACTGGTTTGGTGAGGCAATAGGCCTTCTTCCATACCAATTAAAAACACATAAGGAAATTCTAGCCCTTTTGAAGCATGTAAAGTCATTAGCTGTACCTGATCGCTACTGTCTTCGTCCTCATTTCGTTCCATCATGTCACGTAAGGTAAGCCGAGTAACGATTTGCGGTAAGGTCATTGGTTCTTCATCGTCAGAGCCTTCTAACATTTGCGTAACCCAACTAAATAGTTCAGTGACATTTTTCATTCTCATTTCTGCCGCTTTTGCGCTAGGCGAAGTATCATAAAGGAAGTCTTCATAATTTATTTCACGGATCATTGAGCGCAATACCGCCGCGGTATCACCACGTTCCGTTTGATCGCCAACATTCACTAACCATTGAGTGAATGCTCTCATTTTCATTAATGCACGCCCAGTTAGCGTTTGCTCTAAACCTAACTCAAAACTAGCAGCAAACATGCTTATTTGACGCATATTAGCGTAGTTGCCAAGTTTTTCTAATGTTGCAGGTCCCAACTCACGTTTAGGAACATTCACAATACGCAAAAAAGCATTATCGTCATCAGGGTTAACCAATACCCGTAAATATGCCATCACATCTTTTATTTCAGCACGAGAGAAAAAGGAGGTTCCACCACTGATTTTATAGGGGATGCGATTTTGCATCAGTGCTTTTTCTAATAAGCGTGATTGATGATTACCACGGTATAACATCGCATAATCTTTATAACGACTACGGTTCATAAAGCGGTGGCCAATTAACTCACCAATAATTCGCGATACTTCGTCTTCTTCATTTTTAGTTTGCACAACACGAAGTTCAGGCCCATAAGCTAGTTCACTAAAAAGAGCTTTGTCGTAAATATGCGGATTATTAGCAATTAAAATGTTGGCACATTTCAAAATACGACCGCTTGAGCGGTAGTTTTGCTCTAATTTAATCAGTTTTAATTGTGGAAAATCTTTACCTAATAATACTAAATTTTCTGGTTTTGCCCCACGCCAAGAATAAATAGACTGATCATCATCGCCCACTACCGTTAAACGACCTCGCTCGCCAGCTAACTGCTTTACTAATTCATATTGGCTAGCATTAGTATCTTGGTATTCATCTACTAACAAATAACGAATTTTGTTACGCCAACGCTCTCTAACCTCTGGATAATTTTTTAATAATAAAGTTGGTATAAGAATAAGATCATCAAAATCAAGCGCATTATAAGCCTTCATGTGTTGATGATAACGCTGATAAAATTCAGCATTCTCTTGACTGTCAGCATCATTTGCCATTTTTAGCACCGCATCTGGCAATAATAAATCATTTTTCCAATTAGAAATCATGCTTTGTAACTTACTAAGTAAGTCTTTATCACCATCAAGCTCATCAAGTGTTAATTCTTTTAACAGTGAAAGGCTATCTTGGTCATCAAACAGTGTAAAACCAGGCTTGTAACCTAAGGTCTTAATTTCTCTGCGAACAATATCTAACCCGAGTGAGTGAAAAGTAGAAACAGTTAACCCACGCGTTGAATCTTTACCAAGCATTTTTATAATACGCTCTTTCATCTCGCGCGCCGCTTTGTTGGTAAAAGTTACCGCTGCAATATTACGCGCTTTGTAATCACACTTTTGAATTAAATAAGCAATTTTTTGGCAAATAACACCTGTTTTACCCGATCCTGCACCAGCCAAAACAAGGCAAGGACCACTGACATATTTAACTGCTTCATTCTGTCCGGGGTTTAATTTCATTGTTCTTACCGTTGCCGAAATAATAGATTTTTTAAGGATGCTGATTTTACCTGTTTTTACTCTTCAGCAAAACAGTTACAATGTTCTTAAGTTGAATTTCAGAAAATCATTTAAGGTAAAGAATATGATTAATGCAAAAAAAATTGAAGAAATAGCCCAACAAGTTACTGATGCAATTCCGCCAAGTTTAAAAACCTTAGCAAATGATTTAGAAGATAAAACAAAAACCGTATTGCAACGTAAATTATCACAACTTGATGTGGTAACCCGTGAAGAATTTGATGTTCAAACACAGGTTTTAATTAAAACACGCGCAAAAATAGCTGAACTTGAAACACGTTTAGCTGAGTTAGAAGCACTTTCAATTAAATAAAAAGGCAGCTACATAAAAAACGTACTATGTTTAAATATACGTTCAAATATACGTTCAAATATACGTTTATTATTTTTGCACTCGTTGGATTTATGACAAAAGCTAATGACAATAGGTTTACCACTGAATCTCAACTTTCCAGTCGCTATCATGGTGAAATTGCTGATTTTTGGCAAGAAGGTGAATTTGCGTATTTTAGCGGAGTTAACAATGCACGAATTAATTATGCGATATTCAATCATAATAAAACCAATATACAATCACGTAATGCCTCCGAAAGAAGATGCTTAATTATTTCATCTGGCCGCAGCGAAAGTTATTTAAAATATAAAGAACTGAGCTTTGATTTATTCAACCTTGGCTTTAATATTTTTCTACTTGACCACCGTGGACAGGGCTTATCTGAACGATTATTAGAAAATCCTCACAAAGGTTATGTCGAAAAATTTCAATACTATATTGATGATTTAGCGACTTTTATTGAAAAAATTGTTAGTCCACACTGTATTAATAATGATGAAGTGCATAAACCCTATTTATTAGCTCATTCTATGGGTGGCGCCATTGCTGCTAGGTATATTCAAGACTACCCTGATAACATTCAAGCAGTTGTATTATCCTCACCTATGCTAGGTTTTAATGGCGGTGGAATTCCTAACGTTATTACTAAACCATTGGTTAAAACTACCGCACAGCTAAATCAATGGTTTGATGATACTTCATGGTATTTTTTTGGTCATGGTGATTATTTGCAAAAAGACTTTGTTAATAATCTATTAATGCATTCAGAATTACGCTTTCAACAATTTAGCCAGCTTTATCAAGAAACCCCAGCTATTCAACTTGGCGGTATCACCGTAAAATGGTTAACCGAATCTATAGCCGCACTTGACATTATATTTGCTAAGTTGAATAAAATAACAACGCCAACATTAGTGATTCAATCAGGCGCCGACAAAATAGTGAGCAATCAAGCACAAGACGATTTTTGCCAACAATTACATCAATCTCAACCGCAATCATGCCCCAATAGTAAACCGCTCGTCGTTAAAGACGCTTATCATGAATTATTTTTTGAAAGTGATGTTTATCGCCAACAAGCATTAACAGCTATTACTGAATGGTTTGAGAAACACTAATTTAACAGTGAATACTTAGATTAAACTTCAGGATAACAAATTACCCCCGACAATGGATATAGCATTTTTTTTAAGCGAAGTGTGCCCTTAAGACTGCTGCCCCCTTAACTCTTCTGGTACAACTGAACTTGGATCTTGATGAATGAACACTTCGCAAGGCGCAAGCGCTTGACAAATTTTAGCTTCAATCTCATCACCAATACTATGCGCTTCTAACAGTGATAAATTATCATCTAACTCTAAATGAAACTGAATAAAGCGCTGAGCGCCTGACTGCCTTGTGCGCAGCTCATGTAAACCTAAAGCATGTTCATGCGCTAAGATGATACTTTTTATTTGCACCAGCTCATCTTCACTTAACTCATGGTCCATCAACTGATAAACACTTTGATAAATAATTTGCCCCGCACCAAAAAGTAAAAACAAAGCGACAGCAATAGTAAACGCACCATCAGCTTGCAGCCAAATCCCCTGACTTAAGAAGATGGCAGCTAACACACCTAAATTCAAAAGTAAATCAGATTGATAGTGCAATGCATCAGCACTAATCACTATAGAGCCAGTACGCTTAATAACATACCGCTGGAAAACCACCAAAGCAAGCGTAAAGAAAATTGCAACAACAGTAACCCCAATAGCAATATTACTTTGCACAATAATCCGAGGGTTTATTACTCGTTCAACACCATTAAAAATAAGTAAAATAGCCGACCCTAGAACAAATGCCGCTTGAACCAATCCTGCCAAACTCTCCGCTTTACCATGACCAAATTTATGCTCATCATCTGCTGGTGCTAAAGCAAAACGAAGAATGACAATATTCATCACTGAAGCAAATAAATCTAAAATAGAATCGGTCGTAGAAGCGAGCATAGCGCTAGAGTCGCTTACTAACCAAGCATAGAACTTAATAACAACAAGTATTAGCGCCACAGAAGAAGACGTTATAGCGGCTAATCGCACCCAATAGACATAATCGTCACTATTAGTTGATTTATTGGTTGAAATATTCTCTGACATGAAAAAACAGGCTTTACATAAATATAGCCGCTATAATAACAATAATTGTTCCTTGTACTCAAACTTACGTTGTTACTATTATGTTAGATGTTGTTCTTTTTCAGCCGCAAATCCCACCAAACACAGGTAATATTATTCGCTTATGTGCCAATTCAGGATTTCGCTTACATTTAATTGAGCCACTTGGCTTTGATTTTGAAGATAAAAAACTACGCCGCGCAGGGCTAGATTATCATGAGTTCGCGGCTATCAAGCGACATAAAAACTTTAATGCCTTTGTTGAACAAGAGCAGCCAAAGCGCATACTCGCCATTACCACCAAAACAAATAATTTTTATGGTGATGTAACGTTTACCGAAGGTGATTATTTATTGTTTGGATCAGAAACAGCTGGCCTGCCTGAAGAGGTTCGGGCACAAATACCTGATCAAGATAAAATTCGTATTCCTATGCTAAAAGAAAGCCGTAGCATGAATTTATCAAATGCAGCAGCAGTTATTGTTTACGATGCTTGGCGCCAGTTAGGCTTTGTGAATGCGGTTTAACTGATCGTCAATGAGTACTTTTAACGCAGAAGTTGTGTTAAATAGAAAAAAAGTGATGGGATTATTCTTGTTTTTGATCACGAGATAGTAAGTCTGCAGCAGCTAATTTTGCGGCTTTACCTTGATATAACACTTGATAAACTTGCTCTACAATGGGCATTTCAACATTCATACGCTCTGCTAACATATAAACTTCTTTAGTATTACGATAGCCTTCAACAACTTGACCAATATCTGTCATCGCTTGCTCAACACCAGCCCCCTGACCTAAAGCTAAACCAAAACGGCGATTTCGTGACTGATTGTCAGTACAGGTTAACACTAAATCACCTAAGCCAGCCATTCCCATAAAGGTGGCTGGTTCGGCACCAAGGGCAGTACCTAAACGGATCATTTCAGCTAAACCACGAGTAATCAAAGCAGTGCGTGCATTGGCACCAAAGCCAATACCATCAGCCATACCTGCGCCAATAGCAATAACATTCTTAACGGCACCACCTAACTGCACACCAATGAAATCTTTATTAGGATAAACACGAAAACATTTTTCACAATGCAATAAGTCAGACAATTCTAACGAAAAGCTTTTATCAGTTGAAGATAAAGAAATAGCCGTAGGTAAACCTGCTGCCATCTCTTTAGCAAAAGTAGGCCCTGAAAGTACGGCTAAAGCAATACTGTCACCCAAAATATCTTGTGCGACGTTTTGTAATAAATCCCCTGATTTTGGATCTAAACCTTTAGTGGCCCAAGCAATTTTAGCGTCATCTCTTAGTAACGGTTTAATTTGCTTAAGCATATCGCCAAAAGCATGACTAGGAACAACCACTAAAATATTATCACTAGCACCAACAGCGGTTGCTAAGTCACTAGCTAATAGCAAGCTATCAGGAAATGGACAACCCGCTAAATATTTAGTATTTTCACGTGCGCTAGCCATCTCTTCAACTTGCTTAGCATCGCGTCCCCATAGCAAGGTTTCATGACCGTTTCTAGCTAAACAAATAGCCAGTGCTGTGCCATAAGAGCCAGCACCCAACACTGTAATTTTAGCAGAAACTGTCATAAGTACCTTTTTATAGTAGGATAAAACACGTTATAAATACCTTCAAATGTAGAGGGTAATCATTGCACCTTTTGTCGAAAACGTCATTCCAGTAGTGTTTTAGGCTGGAACAAATTAATGTGTTTCTGAACTTTCTGGCGCGTTAACTTTCGCTTCTGCCTGACGCTGTTGCACATAAGAAGCAAACAATGCCTCAAAATTTACTGGCGATAGGTTAAATTGTGGGAATGAACCACGATTAACTAAACTTGCAACCGTTTCACGTGCATACGGGAATAAAGTTGTTGGACAAAATGCGCCAATGGTATGCGCTAATTGTGCTTCAGGTAAGTTACCAATAGTAAAAATACCTGCTTGTTGTACTTCTGCTAAGAAAGCAGTTTGACCTTCAACCGTTGCAGTAACCGTTACAGCTAAAACAACTTCATATGTGTTTTCTGCTAACTTGTTAGAACGAGTATCTAAGTCCAACTTAATTTCAGGTTTCCACTCTTTTTGAAAAACAGCGGGAGAATTTGGTGTTTCAAATGAAACATCTTTCGTGTAAACACGTTGAATAGCAAATTGCGGCTCTGCTTGTGCTGTTTCGCCTGCTGGTTGTTGGTTTTCATCACTCATGAGAATTTTCCTGTATTTTGTATAAAATTAATATTTTATTTCGCTTGGCTTTAAGTTTTCGCTAATAAAGCATCTAATTGATTATTCACTTCTAGGGCAACTAATTGATCACAGCCACCAACATGAACATTATCTATAAATATTTGCGGTACTGTATAACCACCACTACTACGTTCAATCATCTTTTCACGTAACGCCATGTCACCATCAATACTAATATTCTCTACCTGCAATGATGGGTGTAGCGATAACTTTTGCTCAAGTAACGCAATTGCATGCGTACAAAAAGGACAATATGATTTGGTATAAATCTCTACTTTTGCCATAGCTTTACTCTTTATGCTTATTGTAGTTAACTCAAGATTACTTCTTAGTTACGGGCAAGCCCTCGCCTGTCCAAGCACCCAAACCACCTTTTAATACACTTACACGAGCAAAACCTGCTTTGTATAAATCATTAGCAATTTTTACGGCACTAATACCAGCACTACATACAACTATGATGGGATTAGCTTTATGCTTTTCAAGGCTAGCAAAGCCATTTTTAGTGATTTTTTCGTTTGAAAGGCTTATTGAATCAATAATGTGATTGGCGTTAAAATCTTTTTCACTACGAATATCAAGAGCAACACCCTGCTCTCTATTCATTAAAAAAATTAGATCTTGTGAGCTTATTTGTTTAACTGGCGATAAGTTGATTTTAATAGTTGTTACGATAATCATAGCAACAAGAGCAACCCAAACCGCACTTAACATGCCATTATTGGTGGCAAAAGTAATAAATTGTTCCATAAATGAGGACTCTACTAATTAGCATTAAAGGTGAATTTTAAAAACCGTGACAGTATACAGATTCTGCACTTTTTTACCATGAAGATTTAGTAACCGCCTCAGTAACTAAAAATGAATCATTTCTTGCTTAAAAATATAGGCGTGAGTGTGTACAATGTCAGCAATTTAATTTTAAGCAAAATTTAAGGCTAGCGACTATGTCTAACAAAGAAGCATCGACTAAAAAATCTACCGTTTTAATTATTTTAGATGGTTGGGGATATCGCGAACAAAGTAATTCAAATGCGATACAAGCGGCTAATACACCTGTACTAGACAATCTTAAAGCCAATTACCCAAATATGTTGATACAAACTTCAGGTATGGCGGTTGGTTTACCTGAAGGTCAAATGGGTAATTCTGAAGTAGGTCATGTAAATTTAGGTGCAGGAAGAGTGGTTTATCAAGACTTTACTCGAATCACCAAAGCCATTAATGACGGCGAGTTTTCACAAACGCCAGCTTTATGCCAAGCAGTAGATAAAGCAGTTAAGCAAAATAAAGCGGTACATATTTTTGGTTTATTATCTCCAGGTGGTGTTCACAGTCACGAAGAACATATTTTTGCAATGATGGCACTAGCCAAAGAACGTGGTGCAACTAAAGTTTATTTACATGCCTTTTTAGATGGTCGAGACACGCCGCCACGTAGCGCAAAAAAGTCATTAGAAAAAGCACAACAAAAATTTACGCAACTCTTTACTAATTCAGAGGGCGAAGGACAAATAGCCTCTGTGATTGGACGTTATTATGCTATGGACAGAGATCAACGCTGGGATCGTGTTGAATTGGCATATGACTTAATAGTTTCAGGAATAGGAAAATATCAATACCAAGATGCTATGTCAGCACTTGAAGCCGCTTATCAGCGTGACGAAAATGATGAGTTTGTTAGTGCAAGTACCATCTTAAACAGCAACGGTGATGCTATTGAAGTAAACGATGGCGATGCATTAATTTTTATGAATTTTAGAGCAGATCGCGCACGACAATTTAGCCGCTGCTTTACTGAAACTGACTTTGATGGGTTCACCCGTAAAAAGATACCCGCTATTAGTGATTTTGTTATGTTAACGCAATATTCGGCAGACATTAAAGCTAGCTGTGCTTTTGCGCCAACAGCACTAAACAACGTAATGGGTGAGTGGCTTGCTAAGCATAATAAAACGCAGTTGCGTATTTCTGAAACTGAAAAATATGCACATGTCACTTTTTTCTTTAGTGGCGGACAAGAAGACAATTTTGATGGAGAGCAACGTATTTTAATACCTTCTCCTGATGTAGCTACTTACGACTTACAACCTGAAATGAACTCTACTCTACTCACGGATAAATTAGTTGCCGCCATTGAAAGCGGTGAGCATGATTTTATTGTTTGTAATTATCCTAATGGTGACATGGTTGGACATACAGGCGATTTTTCTGCCGCAGTTAAGGCTTGTGAAGCCGTTGATACTTGCGTAGGACGTGTAGTTGCTGCATTACAAAAAACCGGGGGTGAATGTTTAATTACTGCTGATCACGGTAATGCGGAGCAAATGTTAGATGAAAAGACAGGGCAAGCTCACACGGCTCACACATGTGGACCTGTGCCACTTATTTATGTTGGCAGAAACGCTACACCTGCAAGTACAGGCACGTTAAGTGATATTTCCCCAACGTTACTGCATTTAATGGCAATAGAGCAACCAAAAGAAATGACAGGTTCTATTTTGATGCAATTAAGTTGATGCAATTAGATTAATACGGCAAACTGTAAGTTAATATATCTCGCCCATTTAAAATAATTTATTGATGCCCAAGGTTACTTCTTCATTTCAACAATTATTAAGCAGCTTAATTTTAGCAAGCTGCTTATTGGTACCTGTTGTATCTCAAGCCAGTAACAGCGACAACGAAAAAGCTAAGCAACAAAACAGCGCTAAACTCAATGACGTTCAACGAGCAATAGCCAAGCAAGAATCGAATATATTTAAAACCAATAAAGCAAGATCAGTTTTAGAAAAAAAGCTAAAAAATGATGACTTAGCTATCGCCAAAATAGCCAAAGCGATTAACGATACCGAGCAATTATTAAAAACCACAAAAAAGAAAATACATTCTTTAAGCAAAGAAAAACAACGCTTAACCTCGCAAAAAAAAACACAAGAGCGATTACTAGCAAAACAACTCCGTTCTGCCTATACCACAGGTCAACATGACTATTTAAAATTGCTACTGAACCAAGAGCAGAGTGGAAAAATTCAACGCACTATTACGTATTATCAATACTTGAATAAAGCACGCATTAACGAAATTGAAAAGTTTCAAGCAACTATCGCCCAGCTAATGATTGTAACCACACAACATCAAAGCCAAGTTGAACAATTACAAACACTCAAACAAAATCAACAAAAACAACGTTTAGCATTAAGTAAAAACAAACAAAACCGCAGTAAGACGCTTGCCTCTTTAAGTAAAAAACTATTATCAAGTAAGCAACAACTCGCTAAATTAAAAGCAGATGAAGCTAACTTAACTGCTGCATTACAAAAACTGGCCGCGCTTATTCGTGCAGAAGTTGATTTAACTGGACTTAGCAAACTAAAAAGAAAATTAACTTGGCCCGTAAAAGGACGGTTACTACGAAGCTTTGGTAACAAAAAACAAGGTTATTTAAAGTGGAAAGGCGTTTTACTTGGTGCACCTATAGGTAGACAAGTACAAACTATTCATAACGGCACAGTTTTATTTTCTGATTGGTTAAAAGGTTATGGCTTATTAACGGTGATCGACCATGGAAACGGTTATATGAGTTTATACGCCCATAATCAAGCTTTATTAAAGTCTGTTGGTGATCGAGTAGAAACAGGCGAGCCTATTGCGCTTGTTGGGCAAAGTGGCGGACAAAATCAAGCTGGGCTATATTTTGAAATTCGTCATAAAGGTAAGGCGGTTAACCCAAAGCTTTGGTGTCGCTAATTTATTCACATAATTATCAGTGCAAACAATAAATCTAAAAGTTGCTACAAAAAAACAAATCCAAATGTTATGCTTTTACAACCCCACTACCATAAAAACCAAAATAATGATTTCAGCAGTCTCGAAATTTTTTTCTATTATTTTTCTTATTTTATCATGTTTCTTATATACAAAATCAACACAAGCTCAACCTGTACGTATTGCTATTGTTATTGATGACATAGGTTATCGTTACACAGACAAGCACGCTTTATCATTACCAGGAGCTGTCACTTATTCTATTTTACCTCATACACCTTACGGTAAAAAAATTGCAATTAAAGCCAATGCAAAGAATAAAGACGTAATGCTGCATATTCCGATGGAAGCCGAGAATGGTAAAAAATTAGGCCCTGGCGCACTGACCAGTGCGATGAGTAGAGAAGAAGTTTTAACGAGTTTAAATGCTTCTTTAGCCGAAGTACCTTTTGCCATAGGTATCAATAATCATATGGGTAGCCATTTAACGCAATTAAATGACCCGATGACGTGGACAATGAACTTCTTAAAACAACACCATTTACTTTTTTTAGACAGTAAAACAACTCGATACTCAAAAGCTGAAAGTATCGCAAAATTAGTAGGTGTTCCTGTACGAAATCGTCATATTTTTCTTGATAACCAATTAACGGATAGCTATATTACCAAGCAGTTTCAGTCTTTAATAAACCATGCAAAGTCTCAGAAAGTAGCTATTGCTATCGCTCACCCACATCCTGAAACAATTCAAGTATTGAAGCGCTTAATCCCCACACTCGCAAAAAATAATATTGAGCTAGTGCCGTTATCTGCTTTATATTCAACACCTGATAATTATCAAGCGCAAATAGCAAGCAACGAATAGCATCTGCAAGGATAATTTATTACCCCCATTTATGTCACAATTTTATATTATTTTCTTTTATTATTTGATGTAAATATTTAACTGGAATTGCATAAGTAATACCACTAGGGTTGCTAATTACAGCTTCTTTAGTTGCTTGCACAAACACCTTATTAATAATACCCAAAACCTCACCTGTTTTCATATCATACATAGCACTACCACTATTACCTGGGTAGGCCGTTGCGTCTAATTGATAAACTAAATAGGGGTTTCGCATGCGCTTAAGCATCTTCAAACTAATTTGCCCTGCCGTTTGTGCAGGTACAACTGTAGGCGTGGTACTGGCAATAATTCCTCGATGAGTAACAGGATACAAGCCTAAAATACTACCAATAGGGAACCCAGTAAAAGCAACATAAGTGCCATCGCTACGAAATTGTTCAGAAGATAACGCCATTGCAGGTAAAGCCGCACCTGATAATTTCAAAATGGCTAAATCATACAAGTCAGAAGTCACTACAATTTCAGCTTGTCGCACCTTGGCTTCTTTTCCTGAGCCAATAAATACCGCCATTTTTTGCAATAAACTGTCATCAAGCTCTGTAGGCAAAACATGCGCATTAGTTACCACATAGTGTCCATCACCAATAACAAAGCCTGTACCTCGTAAAATATTTTGCGGTCTACTTGTTGGGGTATGAATACCAATACCCACAACTGAAGGTTTTACTTTAGCGACAACGTCAACAAATGCCGCCTGAGCTTTAGTTGAAAGCAGCAGAACAACAGTAAATATAATAATGAATAGTTTTTTTAACACGGTTATTTTCCATAATAAAATAATTTAATTTAGTCTACTTTACGCAATTTTTTAATTGCCAACCACAATTATACCTAAACAAGAACAAAAACAGCACCAATAAAGGAGCCATTGTTCATAGACAAGGAAAATATGATAAATTAAGCTATACTCATTATATTATATTATTACTGCTTATTTAGTTAACATTAGCTAAATATTTGTTTATATTAACTATATACATATACCTAATATCAACATAATAACTTGGAAATCAAATGAACTGGAATAAACGCCTGTTAAATACCCCCATTATCGGCGATATTACAAAAAAAATTGCGTCGATAAAGGTAAACCATGATGCCTATAATATTGCTGAGCATTTCACCCAGTTTTTAGAGCCTCAAGTGGCTGTTAACAACGCATTAAAAGAAGAAGCGTTCAAAATTCGTCATAATGTTTATTGTGAGGAGTTAGCTTTTGAAGAAATAAAAAAAGAAGGTCAAGAGAAAGACGAGTTTGATGGGCAATCCATTTTTTCATTAATTAAACATAAACCATCCAATGCATATACTAGCTGCGTTAGAGTAGTAAAAATTCAGCAAGAAGATCAACTATTACCCATCGAAAAATATTGCTTAGAGTCTATAACTAACGAAGAGTTACATCCTAAAAACTTTAAGCGAAGTGAAATTTGTGAGATTTCACGACTCGCGGTAAAAGCTGATTTTAGACGCCGTAAAACAGATCAATTTAAAGGCTCTGGTACTGGGGTAATCCAAGAAGCAATATATTCTGAAATTGAGTTACGTTGCTTCCCATTTATAGCAATTGGCTTATACATGGCAGCTGCAACAATGGCGATAGATTCTGGTATAAAACACGCGTTTGTAATGATGGAGCCTAGATTAGCTCGAAGTATGAAGTTTGTGGGTATAAAGTTTCAGCCACTTGGAGAGCCCATTGAATACCATGGATTAAGAGCTCCTTATTACATCAATGCTGAAATATTTTTAGATAATCTATCTCCTGGTTTTCAAAACCTATATAAATCAATAGAACATGATATTTGTGAGCAAATTGAAAGTTTAAATTAATATAATAATGAAAGTTTTGAGTAACAAAAACACTGAAAATTATAATTTATTTTAACAAAATAAGGGGTAATAAATTACCCCTTATATGTTTATTAATATTGATTAATATTTACTTCAACAATCTCTGTTTCTTCTCTTTTTGCTTTGCTGTGGCAGCATTTATATCTTTTAAAATAAGCTTAGCTTCCTTATTTTTACCATTGGCTAACAGTGTCTCAGCTAAGTTCAATGCAATATCTGTATCTTGACCTTTAGACAATTCATAGGCCTCTTCCGCTTTAACTAAAGCTTCTACTTTCTTTTCAGATTTCAACAAAGCTTGTGCGAATGTATCAACCACGTTAGGTATTTTTCCTTCTAAGTCATATGCTTGTTTAGAATATCGCAACGCCTGAGCAAATTTCCCCTGATCCATATAAAGCCAAGATATATTATTTAATGCCACAATATTATTTGGTTGTGCTTTAATAAGTCGTTCATATTCAACAATAGCTTTATCTTGATGTTCAGTTAAATACATATTTGCTAGGCTTAAACTAACTCTTGGGCTAGTTTTATTTTCTTCTTTACTCAAGAACTGTTCCAGTAACTTTATTGCCTGTGTTTTTTGATTATTTGCTTCTAAAGCATAAGCAAGATAAGTGACATTACTACTGGTAGATTTTGTTTGATAGTGTTGCTTTAATTTTGGTATAGCAGCCACAAAGTTTTTATCTAATAAAAGAATTCGTCCTTCAATGCCTGCAAGCAAGTCTTCATTAACATCAAAGTCACCTAACTTTTTAAATAATGTTTTAGCATCATTTCCACGATTATCATCCAATAAAACCTGCATTTTCACTAAATGAAGCATTAGATTATTTGGGTGCCTTTTAAAAGCACCGTCTAGCACACTTAATGCTCTATCTGGTGATTTTTGGTTAGCCCAGTATTTTACTAATAAAAAAATTGGCTCAATATGGTAAGGGTTGGTTTTATGCCACTGATCTAAAATAGAATAAACATCCTTCCCGTCAGGTTGCTTTGCATTAGCAGCAAGCGCCAGCTGCCAGTAACGTTTAGGCGTTTTAACACTTAATTGATAGCCATCTAACACAGCACTAGCTTGCTTAAATTTCTCTAGGTGCATTAATGCTTCAGCTAACAATATGCCGTATTGGATATTCTCAGTATGACTTTGCTGAGCCTGAGTTAACACTTTCAACCCAGTTTCATTTTTATGAAATTCAAAATATTGACGAAGCACTTCAACATTATTGGGATGAGCTTCTAGAGCTTGTTCTGTTAATAATATCGCCTGCTTTGTATCTTTTTGATGATTTGCAAGTTTCACCATTTGGGTCAAAGCATAAACATTGTTAGGCTCTAACGCTAAGCTTTTCTCTAATGCAGCCTTTCCTTGCTCTAATTCATTGTTATTAAAATAAATAGTTGCTTTAAGGTTATAACCACCCGCTTTATTTGGGTATTCTATTAACCATTTGTCCGCTATTTTAGCTGCTCGGGGTAAATTTCCTAACTTAATTGATGCGAAAGCAAGTGCAAGCTCTGCTGAAACCAATTCAGGATTTTGCTGCAGTGCTATTTCTAGCTTTTCAATGCCTGAAGGATCATTCATCATTAACTTTAACACACCAGCCCTTGCAGTTTGTTCAGCAGTCATTTCACTGGAATTATCCGCATAGTTCGCCATTTCTTGTGCCTTTTCAAAAGCACCAACCTCTAATAACTCATAGCTTAATGTTGATAAGAACTGGGCGTTTTCTTTATTTGCTGAATCATAATCCGTTAATGTTTCACTAATATCATCAATCAAGCCTAACTGTAACTGACTTACAGCTAGCATTCTTCTAGCAGGATGATCTACTGATAAGTACGGCATTAGATCCTTTAAATGATTGTTACTTTGTTCATGGTTTTGCATATAAAATGCACTTGCACCCGCGACTAATTTTAAACTAAAAGAGTTAAAACCCGAGTTTAAAGATTGATTAGCAAGAGTACTTGCTGCTTTATAGTCTTTATCTTCAAAGCGTACCATTGCTTTAATATATTGAAGAAAGGGTTGTGTTGGTACTTTAGCTAAAATTGAATCAGCAATTTTTTCCGCCTCTTTAAACTGACCATTTTTTAATAGTGCATCAGCAATAAATAATTGCACCTTGCCTGAGTTTGGTTGTAGTTTTAAATATTTTTGAAAGCTATCAACTGCTAAAGAATAATTTTTTTCAACCGTAGCTATTTGCCCCTGTAGCATAAGTGCATCAACATTGTTTGGGGTTGCCGTTAAAATTCGCTCAACCAGTGTACTTGCATGCGCAACTTTTTGTTTAGATAACTCCAAATATGCGTTTGCTAGCATACTATAACCATCGGTTTGGGAAACAGAAAGCGCCGCTTCAACCGTTTTTTCTGCTAGTTCATTATCGCTTGTTCGCAGCAATACTATTGTTTTATAGGCTAAGTATTGCGTTTTAGCTGTAGACAAAAAATCTTCTTGAGAAGAAAGCGCTAAAACATCATCATCTGACTCTGTTAACATGTATGCTCTAGCTAACAAAGGGAGTACTTTATCGACATCAAAATTTAATTTGTTAGCTCGCTCTAACTCCTTGGTTGCCTTTTCTGCATCACCCTCACTTAGGTATAGCTTACCTAATAAAAACCTCGCTTGGGCATTTTTAGCATCAATTTTAAGTGCATTCTTTAACGAAATTACAGCTGAACTGTTTTCTTTTTCAGCAATCAAGCTTTCTGCTTTGCTGATATACGTTTGAGCCGACTCATTGTCACTACAAGCAGATACCAGTAAGACAAAGGTAAACAACACCACATGGCAAGTAAGTTTCATTCTTATTTCCTTAATATAAAAGACCCATTAAGCAATGAGCTTCTCATGTTTACGCTCTAGTATTTAGCATAAAAGTGTTAAGAGACAAGTTACTATAACACTCATGATCTGTTACCAAAATAATAACATCTGCCCAGTTATCCATTTCGTTTATGGTTGATATTCGTGGGCAATCCCAGCTTTCTACATAAGGGTCATGATACTTAACATTAACACCTGCGTTATTAAAGTGCTCTAAAATAGCCTCTGCAGGTGACTCTCGACAATCATCAACATTAGCTTTATAGGCAACGCCTAAAATACCCACTTTTTTTCCTTTAATATCGCCAGTTAATAAATCTAAAGCCTGTTGGGCTACAATACTTGGGCGTTTATCATTAATCGCTCTAGCTAAACGGACAAACTCACCTGATTTAGTGTTTTCTACCAAAAACCACGGATCAATTGGAATGCAATGTCCGCCAACCCCTGGCCCCGGTGTTAAAACGTTCACTCTGGGGTGTCGATTTGCTAAACGAATGACTTCATATACATCTACATTTAATTCTTTAGCTATTTCTGAAAGCTCATTAGCGAAAGCAATTCCAACATCACGAGAAGTGTTTTCTACTAATTTTATACATTCTGCAGTAGTCAAGTCTGTTAAAAACACTTCACCTTTTACAAAACTTTGATAAACCGCTTTCACTTTTAATTGTGCAGTTTCACTACTAGCACCAATAATACGATCATTATGCACCAATTCATGCAAAGTTTGACCTGGAATTGCACGTTCAGGGCAATGAACAACATCAATAGTTAACCCTGCATCTTTAAAGCGCTGCTCAACAGCTAAACTAGTTTGTGGAGAAATAGTTGACTCTACAATAACCGTTTGACCATTCTTAGCGACTTTTGCTATAGCGTCAACAGCACTAAACACATAAGAGCGATCACAACACTTACCTTGATAAGAGTCTTGAGAAGAGCCTTTATGAGGCGTAGGAACAGCAACAAGATAAGTTTCACTTGACGGTATTTCTGTACTAGCCCTTAAAAAGCCTTGGCTAACAACTTGTTGAATTAACTCCGGCAGACCTGCCTCATCAAATGGACATTCTGCTTGGTTAATTGCATCAACTTTATCACTATTTAAATCAACACCAGTAACGCTATAACCTGCTTGAGCTAACAAGCTTGCAATAGGTAAACCCATATATCCCATACCAATAACGGCAAGTGTTTCATTTTTAGCTTCTATAACTTCATTAGCATTACTAGATTGAGTGTTAGTGACAATATCTAAAATTAATTCAGCAACATGACCATCACCAAAAGGATTTTTCCAACTAAAATCACCACTCGCAGTTGACAGCCATTTATCGGCAGCAGCTAACGCTTTATCAGCATCACGGCCAACAAGAACATTTGCACCAACTTCAATAGACTCTGGACGTTCAGTATTATCACGCAAGGTAATACAAGGTACGCCAAGCAAACAGGCTTCTTCTTGAATACCACCCGAGTCTGTTAAAATTAACTGTGCATGCTTTTGCAGCTGAATGAAATCTAAATAACCAATTGGCGGAATTAGTTTTAAATAGCTTGGTAGATCAATACCAAACTCTTTGAGCTTAGCTTGTGTTCGAGGGTGAATTGGCCAAACGATAGTTTGGCTGTACTTAGCATGTAATTTATCAAATAAGGCTAGTAATTCCATCAAATTAGCCATTACATCAACATTAGATGCTCGGTGAGCTGTCACTAAGAAAAACTTGCCTGACTCAACATCTAAGTCAGCTAGAATAGTACTCGTGCTAGCTGAAATATCTAAATGCTGAAACAGTGAATCTGAAACCGTATTGCCAACAGTAAAAATTTTATCTGTATCTATACCTTCTTTAGCTAAAATTGCATGCTGATTAGGCCCAACTGCAAATAAAAAATCACTTATGTGATCGGTCATAATACGGTTAGTTTCTTCTGGCATAGTTCTATCATAACTACGTAAACCAGCTTCAATATGCCCGACTTTAATCTCTAACTTAGAAGCAGCTAGCGCGCCAGACAATACTGTATTAGTATCGCCTTGCACTAAAACCACATCAGGCTTCTCTTGAATTAAAATAGGCTCCATTTCAATTAAAATATTACCCGTTTGATTACTATGTAAACCAGAACCAACACCTAAATTATAATGAGGAGCAGGGAGCTCTAATTCTTTAAAGAAAATGCTATCCATTTCTTCTGAATAATGCTGATTAGAATGGATAATAAAATATGGTATAGCGCGTTTTTGACATTCACGAATAACGGGCGCCATTTTGATGATTTCGGGTCTAGTACCAACGATAATCCCTATTTTCATTATTTAAATCCTTAACTGTATTAATATATTATATGTACAATGATAACAGTGTACTGCGCTGAAATTTTTTTGCAGTATTTTTTTATTGTTTACACAGTAAATTGAGTACTTCTTGGGTTTTTTCTTTCATTAACGCTACATCACCTTTCGATTCAACATTTAATCGAACCACGGGCTCTGTGTTACTACTTCGCAGGTTAAAACGCCAAGTACCAAATTCCATACTAATGCCATCAGTTTCATCTATCACTTGTGCATCATTTTGATAAAAGCTAAATACACGAGCTATCGCTTTTTTAGGATCAGTAATTTTATTATTAATTTCACCCGATGAAGGATAAGCTTCAATACGAGCTTTCACCAGAGAAGATAAGGCTTGCTTACGTAAACAAACTAATTCTGCAATTAATAGCCAAGGGATCATGCCACTATCACAATAAAAAAAATCACGAAAGTAATGATGAGCACTCATTTCGCCACCATAAATAGCATCTTCACTGCGCATGCGCTCTTTAATAAAAGCATGTCCTGTTTTACTTTGAATAGCCTGACCACCTGCTTGTTCAACAATGTCTATTGTATTCCAAGTTAAGCGAGGATCATGAATGATTTTCTGTGAACAAGAGCTCTGTGGTAGAACGTTCGCTTTTATCTCTTTATTATCTGCAGATTTAACGAGGAAGTTTTCCGCCAATAAGCCAACAATATAATAACCTTCAATAAATTGACCTTGCTCATCAAACAAGAAACAACGATCAAAATCGCCATCCCAAGCAATACCCATATCAGCATTATGTTCAATTACCGCATCACGAGTAGCGGCTCTATTTTCCACTAATAATGGGTTAGGAATTCCATTAGGAAAATTGCCATCGGGTTGGTGATGTACCTTAACAAATTCCACTGGCACTTGTAGCTGTTGAAAAGCTGATTCAATAGTATCCAGTGCTGGCCCAGCCGTGCCATTACCAGCATTAACTACTAATTTAAGTGGTCTACCTAATAAAGTAAGATTGTCAGTATTAATATAGGTTAGTAGATGTTCAGTGTAAGCCTGACTAATATCAAACGTTGATAGTTGACCTTTTTCAGTTATCTCTGCAAACTCATTACGCTCTGCTAAGACCTTAATATCAAGCAGACCAGTATCACCACTAATAGGTTTAGAATTTTCTCGCACCAATTTCATGCCATTATAATCAATAGGGTTATGACTTGCCGTGACAACAATACCTCCGTCACAATTTAAATGACTCGTAGCAAAATAAATATGTTCAGTACCACATAACCCCAAGTCAACAACATTAGTACCACCATCCATCAAACCATTAGCAAGTGCTAACTTCAACTCTTCGCTAGTTAAACGGATATCGCCCCCAACAACAACTTGTTTGGCTTTAGTATGCTGAGCAAAAGCACGCCCTATACGATAAGCAATATCAATATTTAGTTCTTCGCCAAGTTTTCCGCGAATATCGTAAGCCTTAAAACAGGTTAATTCTGCCATTATTTCACTCTCCCATATTTATCTTCAAAACGAACAATATCGTCTTCGCCTAAATAACTACCTGACTGTACCTCAATCATTTCCAGTGGTAATTTCCCTGGGTTTTCTAAGGCATGAACAACACCTATAGGAATGTAAGTTGACTGATTTTCACTCAACAAAATAGTTTCATCATCAAGGGTTACTTTGGCTGTTCCTGAAACTATTATCCAGTGTTCTGCTCTATGATGATGCATTTGTACCGATAATTTAGCACCTGGGTTTACTGTTATACGCTTTACTTGGAATCGTTCACCATTATCAACACTGTCATATTTACCCCATGGACGGTAAACCTCACGATGCAATTTTGTTTCTGGACGATTCTGTACTTTTAGCTTATTGACTATTTCTTTAACATTTTGCACTTTATCTTTATCAGCAACCAACACCGCATCAGGCGTGTCAATTATCACTAAGTTATCAACGCCAAGCGTGGTAATTAGTTTGTTTTGACTATGAATATAGCTATTCGTTGTATCATGGGCGATAACATCACCCTTAATAACATTCTGTTGTTCATCTTGCTGGCATACTTCCCAAAGCGCTGAATAAGAACCAACGTCACTCCAACCAGCATCAAGCGGCACCACTACAGCATCTTCTGTTTTTTCCATTACCGCATAATCAATCGATTCATCAGCGCATTGTAAAAAGGCCTCACGATCAGGTCGGGTAAAATCTAGATCTTTTTCTACTTTAGTCATTGCCTCTTGGCAAGAAGCTAAAATATCGGGTCTAAATTTTTCTAACTCTTCAATATAACGACTTGCTTTGAATAAAAACATGCCGCTATTCCATAAATACTCGCCAGAAGCTAAATAGGTTTGAGCCGTTTCTTCATTAGGTTTTTCAACAAATTTAGCAACTTGATAGGTACCATCACCTTTCTCATTTCCTTGCTTAATATAGCCATAACCCGTTTCTGCATGTGTAGGCACAATACCAAAGGTTACTAGCTTTCCTTGCTGAGCAGATTCTGCTGCAACACTAACCGCTTGATGAAATTTTATTGTATCTTTAATAACATGGTCGGCCGCTAACACTAATAACAATGCATCTTTATTTTCAGTAAGGGCATTTAAAGCCGCAAGTGCCACCGCAGGTGCAGTATTACGCCCCTGAGGTTCAAGTAAAATAGTTGCATTACTACATTGCACTTGTTTTACCTGCTCAGCCACTAAAAATCGATGATCTTCATTACAAATAAACACAGGCGCTTGATGCTTCGTTGGCAAACGAGCCAAAGTGTCTTGCAACATACTTGTATCGTTTACTAAAGGTAAAAACTGTTTAGGGAATTGAGATCGAGAAAGTGGCCATAAACGTGTTCCACTACCGCCGCACATGATAATAGGTGAGATAAATGATTGAATTGAGTTTACTTGAGTCATTGGCATTCCATTAGCTTTATGAATAAAAAGTATCTAAGCCATAATAATAAAGCATTCACCTTTATTTTAAAACGAAATAAAAACAAACACCTTCTACTTAATATATTGATTAAGGTGTATATTTATAACATCACTTGTAGATTATAATTTTAGTTATACTATTGCTTCACATTACAACTAAGCTAAAAAGGATATAAAATGTTTAACTACGAAAAAGCCTTTTCAAGAAACATTGGTTGGGTTACGGAAGAAGAACAACAAACACTAAGAGGCAAAAAAGTTGCAATAGCGGGAGCTGGTGGCGTAGGTGGGGCGCATTTACTTACGCTAGCAAGGCTAGGTGTCGAAAATTTTTACATCTCTGATTTTGATGATTTTGAAGTACATAATTTCAACCGACAATCAGGTGCTTTTATGTCAACGCTAGGAGAACAAAAAGTTGATGTTATGGAAAGAATGGCTCGTGATATTAATCCCGAAGCAAAAATAAAATCGTTTCCTGAAGGAATTTTTGAGCATAACGTTGATGAATTCCTTGAAGGCGTTGACTTATATGTAGATTCTTTAGATTTTTTTGCTCTGCAAGCAAGAAAGACTGTATTTAAAAAATGCTATGAAAAGAATATTCCAGTCATTACTGCAGCACCACTTGGTATGGGCGCTGCTTTTTTATGCTTTATGCCTGGACAAATGACTTATGAAGAGTATTTTCGTTTTGAAGATAAAAAAACTGAAGACGATCAACTTATTCAATTTCTAATTGGTTTATCTCCAGCTATGCTACAACGCTCCTACCTTGTAGATGATAGCAGAGTCAGTTTCAAAGAAAAACGAGGTCCATCAACTCCTATGGCTGTAAACCTTTGTGCTGGCATAGCTGAAACTTACGCACTTAAAATATTATTAGGTCGTGGAGAAATAATAGCCGCTCCTTATGGGTTACATTTTGATGCTTACCGTAATAAATATAAAAAAACATGGCGACCTTTTGGTAACGCTGGCTTAATGCCTAGGATAATGTTTCATATTGCCAAACGTATCGTCTCTAAGTAAACTAACCGCAAGTATAATCATATAAAAGATAATATATAGCTGTTTAGCTTTATATTTTTAAAGGACTTCTAATGGAAAAGCATTACTCATACTTTATTTTATTGTTACTTATTTTGAGTGTAATATCCTGTTCTGGATCTAAGGATACTGCAACACTATTAGTTGAAGCAGAGGCTCTAATTCAAAAAAGAGAAGTATCAGAAGCTGTAATTAATTTAAAAAATATTTTACAAAAAAATCCCGATCATGACCAAGCTAGATTCCTTCTCGGCTCTGCTTATTTGAGTATTGACAACTACCATAATGCTGAAAAAGAATTCCAAAGAGCTATCATTGTAAATCCAGATAATAATAAAGCAAGGTTAATGCTGGCGAAAGCACACCTAAATTTAAACAAGTTTGAGAATGTAATTGAGTCATTAAAAAACCAACAATTTACCAGCACCGATGATCAAGTATATGCATTATTATTATTGGGCCAAGCATACTTAAGTCTTGATGATATTGATTTAGCTAAGGAAAAATTTCTTGAAGCAAACATTATAAACAGTGATTCTTTGCACAGTATATTGGGAATGGCAATATTAGCCGCTTTTGAAAACAGAAATGAAGAAGCATTGAACTTGGTCAACAAATTGCTTAAACAAGACAATAGTTATATCCAAGCATGGATATTAAAAGGAAGTATTTATAACAAACAACGGGACTATTTATTGGCAGCAGAAGCGTATTCTTCTTATTCTAAATTGAAACCTAAAAATATTGGCATTCGAACTCTTGTTGCTCACAATTACATTAGAGCTGGGGAATATAGTTTAGCCAAACCATATATAGACGACTTAAGAAAGGTTAATGAAAATCACCCTACAATAAATACACTAGCTGCTCAGCTAAAATATTCAGAACAAAACTATGCAGCAGCTAAAGAACTTGCCGATAGTGTTGTTAATGCAACAAATAATGGTTTAGCACAAATGATCTCTGGGTTAAGTAGTTTTCAGCTCAAAAATTACGAACAGGCCTACTACCAACTGAATGCAATTGCAGATCAATTACCCAAAGGTCATCAAGTTAATAAGGTTTTAGCAATATTACAAGTAAAGTTAGGTTACACAGATGAATTAAAGGAAACCTTAGGGAGGTTTTCCGAGTTAACAGCCGCTGATGCAACGGTTTATGCCAATATGGGTATAGAATTTGTAAATAAAGGAGACAAAAAATCAGCTCTTGATATGCTAAATAAAGCCAGTTTATTAGCACCTAAAGACGAAAAAATACAAGCACATCTAGGGATATTCAAACTGCTTAACTCAGACAAGTCTGGAATAGCCAACTTAGAAAAAGCCATACATATTAACCCAAATTTTAAAGCTGCAAATATTGCTCTGGCAATGAACTATCTTAAAAAGGGAGAAGTTGAAAAAGCAAAAGCGACAGCAACACAATGGATAACAAGCGATCCTATGAACACTTCAGCTTTAATACTTAGGGGAAGTATATCCTTAAAGGCAGGAGAAAAAAATGAGGCTATTACATATTTTAAAAAAGCACAAAAAATAGATCCTACAAACTTAATAGCCGCATTCAACTTAGCTGTTGTAGCTTCAGAAGAAGGTGATTACAAAAAATCCAACAACTATCTTGATGAAATATTTTCAATAGATTTAGAGTACCCTTTGGCATATCGCTTAGCTATCAGCAATTCATTGCGATTAAATAAACAGGGTGAATTAAAAATAAAGCTTCAATCAATTATTGAAAAAAACCCCGAAGCAATATGGCCTAGAATTATTTTAGCAAGAAAACTTGTAGTTGAGAAAAATTATCAACAAGCAATTACTCTTTTAGAGTACTCAAAAGATTATAAAAACTTACCTACACCCTATTTATTAACATTATCAAACGCTTTACTTACTGCTAAACAAGATGAAAAATTATCTCTTATGTATACTCAATGGCAACACGATCAACCAACCAATGAGACTGCCTACTTAAGCTATATTGATATTTTAGATAAAAGAAAAGATTACGAACAAGCATTAAAAAATGTTAGAAAAGGGCTTTCTCAAGAAGGGTTAAATTCAAACTTTCAATTACTTTCTCTTGAACCTTATTATTTACTAGCAACTAAACAAGCAGAGTTAGCAAATAAGAAAATACAACTATTAGCTAATTCAAACCCTGACAATGCTTTTATTTTACGAGTTCAAGGGCAAGTAGCATTGTCCCAAGAAAATTATTCCTCTGCCGTAAAATACCTTGCACGTTCATATGAGCTTAATAAAAAAATACCTGTTGGCCTTTTTTTAGTGACTGCTTATAAAAAGAATGATGAAAACCAAAAAGCAATAGATTTTCTAACAAGTGAATTAAAAAACAACCCAAATATCGATTTATATAAAAAAGCTTTAGCAGAACTGTATATTGATAATGATCCAAGCAAAGCTGCAAATTATTATCTGCAGCTTCTTAAAAAGCATCCTAATGATATAGTTACACTAAATAATTTAGCATGGACATATTATCAAGAGAACAATCTGGAATCTGCTTATATTTATGCCACGAAGGCAAAAGTACTATCACCTAAACATCCAAAAATATTAGACACATACGGAATTATCTTAACCAAGCAAAACAAATTAGACCAAGCTATTGCTATATTAGAATTGGCTTATTCATTAGCACCTAACGATGTTGATATTAAGGCTCATTTAGTTAGCGCATATAAAGCAAATAACCAGCAAGATAAAGCTGAAAAATTATTAGAATAGAATGATAAAAAGGCTAATTAATACATTATCGGGTTAATTACAGATAAGTACTCCCTTGATTAGCAAGGTTTCAATACAACAAAAGCAAAAAGGACAAGTGTGAAACAATATTTACCTTTAGTTATTCTTTCGATCATATATATAGCTATAGTATTAACACAAATGCCTATTGCAGAAAATATTTGGCATTATAGCTTTGACGATGGCACTTATTCTCACGCCTATTTAATTCCTTTTATCAGTATGTATTTATATTGGAATTTATTTACAGCTGGAGAGCTACAATTTAATAACAAAGTCAACTATATATATCTTCTTATTACTGTTTTGCTAGGATATGCATTACTAACATTTTCTTTAGCTCAATTTCCTACGGGCTATCGAATTACTTTAATTTTCTTTATATCTTCAATAACAGTATTGATATTTAAACCTTCAATTAAAATAATTTTCCCCAGTTTCTTTTTAATTTTTTTAGTACCTGTATGGGGTATTATTACCCCGTACCTTCAAGCATTATCTACCACTGCAGTCAGCTTCATTATGAGCTATTCGAGTATACCTACTTATGTAGAAGGTAATTTAATTTCTATTCCGTCAGGAGTTTTTGAAATAGCTGGAGGATGTAGTGGTTTACGTTATTTAATAGTATCTCTAGCAATTTCGAGCTTGTTCATTTTCCTCAATGTTAAGAAATATTCACAAGGTTTCTGGTTTTTAACCGTTGCCATTATAGGTGCATTGATCACAAATTGGATCAGAATAGCCGCACTGATATCAATAGGTCACTTTACAAATATGGAAAGTGAACTAATGAAAGATCATAATGATTTTGGTTGGTATCTTTATATTCCTTTTCTAATTTCACTTTTTTATTTTGGTCATCGGTTTATCCCTTCACCAATGAATCAAGATAAGTTAACTATTAGTAATACAAGCATAAATATTTCTACCCTGTCATTAGCGATATTAATTGTTTTGGCTTTTTCTGATTATACAAAACAAGTCTTGGTTACTTTTCAAGATATAGCGCCTGAACAATGTGATAAAGCACTGGATAATATACCTAAACCCCAATTACACGGTGATCCGCAAGTTTGCGTGCAAGATGATGCCCATAAGATACAAATTAGTTATACGTATTTAGGAAGCAAACTAGACGACTCTGTTAATTATTATTTAAATGTTTTTGAACCTATAAATTGGAAAATAATAAATAAGAGAGAAACTAACAAGTGGCAAACCTTATTAGTTAATAAGGGAGATACTTATTATTTTATTTCTTATAAATTTATAAGTGGAAATAATGAAACTTCAAATTTAAATAGTTTGCGTAAATATAAATTATTAAACGCAGCTAAAGGAATTAGCCAAACAAAACTAATATGGTTAGTAGAGCGCTGTAATGCATTATGCTTAAAAACTAAAATATAAATTTAGTGTCAGATTATTTTACACTCTTTATATTCAAGCAAACCACACCAACCATATCTCGTTGTAAAATAAGAACAAATAAATCATGGCACGCCATCTGCATTATTCTGGTTAACTATTAATATGTGATAATATTAATTTTATAACATTCACAAAACTAGCTAATGTTTAGCTAAAGAATAAGGAAATAACATGAATACTAAACTTAAACTTCTATCTGGGCTTTTAGCTATTACTTTCGCAAGTACTGCAAGTGCAAACTTAATTACAGATTGGACTTATGCAAACCAAGCTGGCTTTGATAGCGCTTCAGGAACAACAAACACTTCTTACACAGGTGATGATGTAAGCGCAACAGGTAACTCTGCTGGTAACTCAGAAGATTTAACTGATAATGCAGGTAATATTTTAAATACAGATGGTGATTGGTCAAATGGTGTAGCTGGTGATGATGCTTTACGCACTAAGCTAATGTGGGGAACACCTGCAGCAGGTCAAGGAACTCCACAAAACCCTAACCCTCAAAGTGCTATGTCAATTGATAGTCCAGTAAATGGTTCAATGGTAACTAATGATTCAAATTGGGCTCAAGGTACAGCAATTACTCATGAAAACTGGGTAATTATTGGTGATTCTTTAACTCAAGCATCTGTATTAGATGGCCTTGTGTTGTTTCCTTCTGATTGGGTAGGAAAAGGAGATGATGCTGCTTATGATCAACTATTAACAGATAGCCAACCTTATTTTGCTCCACAACTAGAGTTTGGTATTGATTTTTTTGAAACACCAAATAACGCTAGTCCAATTTGTCCAAATGGTGAAGCAAGTGGTCAAGGCGATAATATAAATGGTTGTGGTGATATCTTTGAAATCACAGGTTTAGAATTGTTACCTTTAGTACCTGTTATAGGTCCTGACTTTATCGAATTCACAGTACCGTTTGTGTTACAAGATATAAATGGCCCAATTCCTGGTTGGCAAGATGTTGAGTACTTTGTTACAACTCGCCTTTCTGGTTTAAGTACTTTACCTGATAACTATACTTGTTCTAACAGTCAAGCTAATTGTTTTGGTTTTGTTACTATAGAGCAACAATCAAATGTGTTAGATGCTCAATTTAAAGTACATACTGTTCCAGAGCCTACTGGTATTGCACTATTTGCTCTAGGTTTAATTGCAACAAGTTTTGCAGGTAGAAAAAAACGTTCTGTTTAAATTGTTAAATATTTTACTAAAAGCCGACTATTCTAAGTCGGCTTTTTTATGATTTTATTTATATTAAGCCGAGAGAATGCTACTATCAAGCCTTAAATTACTAACATGAAGGCTCTCCGATATGCTGCTCAGCCCTCCTATTTACCTTTTAATCACTGCCTTATTCAGTTTACCATTAATTGCTTCGCCTATTCCTTTATGCTCTCAAACACCAGTTCTTGGTAAAGCATATTACGTTTCACATGAAGGTGTTGACTACAAAGCCGATGGAAGCCGTATACATCCATGGAAAACGATTAAATATGCGCTTTATAAAATTCCCGATGGAAATACATTAATTATAAAACCAGGTACTTATACTGGACGAGTTCGTATAGAAAAAGCATTTCCAAAAGGCTTATTAATGAAGTCAGAAATCCCTTATCAAGCTAAACTAACGCATAACCAGAGAATAGTTGTATTAACCGATAAAGCTTCAAATATTATTATTGAAGGTTTTGAAATTACTCACAATTCACCAGAGTCTTCACCACTTGTTGTTCATATTGATGGTGGTGGTAAACAAACAGTAAAAAATATAAAAATACGAAACAACATTATTCATGACAGCTATAATAATGATCTATTAAAGATAAACTATGGCGTAGAAAATGTTCAAGTGGAGTGTAACCTTTTTTATAATCAAGGAGACTCTGATGAGCATATTGATATTAATAGCGTGGCAAACATAACCGTAAGCGATAATGTTTTCTTTAATGATTTCCCTTCCAGCAACCGAAAAATCACTAAAAAGTCATCTAGCTTTATTGTAATTAAAGATAGTAATAATGATGAAGATAGATTTCATGGCGCTGAAAATATCAATGTGAAGCGTAATGTTTTTTTAAATTGGCAAGGTTCACATGGACAGGGTTTTGTACTTGTGGGTGAAGATGGTAAATCTTATTACGAAGCGCATAATATAAATATTTTTAATAATTTAATGATTGGTAATAGCCCTCTTACTATGAGAGCACCATTTATGGTTAAGGGTGCTAAAGATATTAACTTTTTTAATAATACCATTACTGGTGATTTACCAAGCAGCGCTTTTGCAATTAGAGTAACTAAAGAAAGAAAAAATCAAAAACCTACTGACATAAATCTTTATAATAATATTTGGTCAGATCCCTATGGCACAATGGGAAAAGGAGAATTTCAGGAAAGTCACGACTTTTCCGATACGCTGCTCCATCAAATAGGCAGTTACTCCTTACAGAATAACTTATACTGGAATGGCGGTAACTCTCTCCCACATTCTATCTTTGATCGAATAAATCCCTCATATGATGATTTCATGTATGTTAAAAACCCAGCTTTAGGTGCTACTGAAAAAATAACACCGCCTGTTTGGCAGCCCTTAAAAAAACAATTTGCTGATGGATCATTTAATATTAGAGAGGTCTTTGTAAGGTTGGTCTATTTTTATGCAATACCCGCGAATCCTAAAAATGTTTTTAATAAAACAAAAGCCTTAACTAAGTCTTTCCCACTAAATGATATTTTAGGAAAGCCTAGACATTCGCCTCATTCTCTTGGAGCCATACAACTCGATAGCGTGGCGAAATGATTTTTATTTACCCTACTAATAAGTAAAATATGAATAAATTAAATGTATTTATTACCATCGATACCGAGCTATGGTTGCTTTATAACAATTTTCAAAAAAATTTAGATAGTGCTATATATGGAAAGACACCTCAAGGTGACTTTGGCGTGATTCATCAGTTAGAAACATTCAAAAAGTATGACCTCAATGCAACATTTTTTGTTGAGCCATTATTTACTTTGCAATACGGAGAAAAGTCATTAGTCGAGTTAGTTACACATATCAACAATTACAATCAAGAGATAGGCTTACACATACATACCGAATGGTTTAATAAGAAAAATTCTCATATTTTAGCAAATAAGAAACTTGGGCAAAATATTAATGATTACACTGAAACTGAGCAAACTCAAATTATTAAGAAAGGGTTAGAGTTATTAAAATCTTCTGGCGCAAAAAATATCACCAGTTTTAGAGCAGGCAATTATGGTGGTAACTTTAATACCCTAAAAGCACTAAAAAATAATAATTTACTATTTGATACTACTTACAATTACCCTTACTTAAATAGTGTTTGTGATATGGATACAGGTGAAGCATTACAAGATACATCAAGAATGGCTGATATTTATCAGCTTCCTGTTACTTATTTCCATGATTACGGTAATCACCCTAGGCACTTACAATTAACTGCATGCTCTTTATCTGAAATTAAGCATGTGTTAACTCAAGCCTACCAGCAACAACGCCATTCTTGTACTATCGTATTGCATTCTTTTGAATGGATCAAACGCATTCGTAAAGGTGAAATTAAAGGCCATATTTTAGATAAAATTTGCTTAAAGAGATTTCATGGAATGTGTCAGTTTTTAAGTAACAATAAAGACAAATTTACAACACAAAAATTCGAAAAGATAGAAACAACAAAGATAAGGCCTAAACCCGATGCAAGTCCCATTACGTCAAATATAGCAAGAACATCAAGCCGTTTTATTGAACAAGCACTCCGACGTATATAATATAATTAACCTAAGCAAGCTTGTAACTATCTGTGCATTAACCACAAAACCTTACTTAACCTCTTGCGATTTAAGAGTATTCAGTTTACTCGCGAACTTATCACAAATTAAACGTATTACATTCTTCACTGGAACTTCCATATATTTAGAAATAAGATAGGAAAGGAAAACTATGAATGCTATAGCAATCATAGGGGCAATAATCAGCGGCATGCTAACAAAAGTTTCTGGTAATTCAATAGACAAAGAAATGATAATATTTTCATGCAACAAATAAAATGGGTAACTTATAAAACCAATAAAAATTAAGAGTCGAGAACTCAATATTTTTTGTATAAAAGGAAAAACAAATGAACATGCAAAAAACAGTGAAATTAATAGCGCCGAGATCATCGTATTGTAATTTTCTATATACAAGGTAACTGAGCTAATAACGGCCATTATTACACCATAAAAAAACCAGCTGCGTTGTTCATATTTATGGAATAAATAAAAACAAGATCCTGAAGCGAACCAGCCAAAATATTCAAAACTTAAATGAGTGGTTAGCGCATATATCATATAAATAAAACGGTTATCAAAATTATCATTGAATGCACTTGCTAGAACCCAAAGTATAAAAAAACCAAACAACGTAAATGCTAACTTTTTATCTTTAACAAAAAAATATAAAAACGCGGATATAATATAAAATTTAAATTCAACATATAACGACCAAAAAGCATTTTCCACACTTTCAAAAGGTAATCCTATAATTTTTTCCAACCAATAAGGTTCAATAAACAATAAACCTGGTATAAGGTTAATGGCATAAACCTCACCACTTGGCCTTGCATTAAAGAAGTTAGCACTAAAATAAATAATTAATGAGCAGATAAGCATAGCAGGAAACAATCGTAGCCAACGACGATATAGAAAATTTTGAAAGGATGGTGTTTTATCCAACGTCATTAAAATAACAAAACCAGATATTAAAAAAAACAACTGAACGCCTAAAAAACCTTGTTCAAAAATAATATTCGAATAACTATCACCATACGGTAAGATATTAGTCCAACGAACAAAAGCATGGTAAAAGAGTACTAATAAAATAGCTACTCCTCTAAGTCCATCTAAGTGTTGAATCCTTCCCATATTTACCCTCTATTTGGTTATCGTCTGTTTCAATATGTCTATCCATATCTTATAGCCTTTCGCATTTAAGTGCATTCCATCGCCTATATGGTATTCCTCACTTAACTGCCCTTTAGTGATTAATTGATTGTTTATATCAATAAATTCACTCTTCTTGCGAACGCTGACAAGTTGCTTTAGCTTATTATTCAATTTTATAATATCATTATTTTCTATATTACCTTTAAATAGTTTTTCATCAATGAAGAATATAGCGTGAACATATAAAAAACTCTCTTTTGGCAGCAAAGAAAATAACTGTTCAAATTGTTTAATTGTGGACTCAACACTTTGATGTGCTAAATCATTTATTCCTATAGCGATCACAATATTTTTTGCACGCGATATAGCATCATAATCACGCACTCTATTAATTAACCTTTTGGTTACATCCTTACCAATACCAAAGTTTACCGACTTTCCAATAACTTCTGATACTGCTAACCCCTGAATATGGCTGTCTCCAAGAAAAATGGTATGTCCCATTGTTAAATTATTATTCACTCTTTTATAAAAAGCGTGTGTTTCCACATATGTGCGTCCTACCGGCTTGTCTGATGGGAATAGTTTAGTGTGTATCAAGGAAAAGGCATTTGACTTTACCAATAGAATAATAAGAAATATATGCAACAAAATTCCATATAAAATAAAAATCAAACCTTTACGCATCTTCCCCCCTATATTACAAAGCACTAAGTTGTTATTATATGTGAAATTTTGTAAATGAATAAGCGTTTGCGATACAATTTTACATTTACCTTTTATATACAACATCAATTAACTGAAATGACAAGGAAAGTAGTAATGCAACAGTTCATATATCATATTAATGCCTCTCTTAATGTGGAATATTCTCCTACTGTTAATATTGAGCGCGATGATAATGCTTGCTTTAAAGTTATTTCCTCTCCTTGTTCCGTACTAAAAAATATCTTTTTATTAATTAAAAGATATAAATTATCAGTAGAATTAGTAAAACTCTTAATTAAGTTGATTACTAAGAGAAATGCTTTATATATTGTCATCTTTAATAACACTATAACCTCTGATGGACTGCTTTCTTTTGGTAAGTGCAACCATTACCCTGTTGATGAAAGTGACAGTATTATTGGCCCTGTTTATACTGACAATAACTATAGAGGAAAAGGGTTTGCAACTTTTGGTTTAATTAGTTGTGTAAACTATTTAAGAAAAAGGCAATGTTATTCAAAAATATACATTGATACGCGAGAAGATAATATTGCTATGATGAAAGTCATACTAAAGTCAGCATTTGGTGAAGCTAAATCTAGCTATCAAAGAGTCCCCAATCAAAAACTTTAATTCGGGGTTATAAAATGTCAGACCACAGAAGAGTACAACGCCTTGATGCCGTAAAAGGCATTCTTGAGTTATTAATTGTGTTAGAGCACAACTTATTAATAACTTCTGTAGAACCCGGCCTCAGACCTATAGTAAATAGTTTCTGTGTTGGTTGCTTTATGCTGTTAACTTTCACACGAGAAGTTAAAGACACTAATTTTCTAGCTTATGTTAATAAGTATTATCGCTATCTTATCCCTTATTTTTTCTTTCTTAGTGTCGCCACTGTTTTAAACTTCATTATTTATAATGACCTTTCCGCAAGTCAGCATGTACAATCTTATGGCATCGCTTTATTTTGGCAATCAACTAATTATATTAAAGAAGCTTCAGGGTTTGCTTTTTTTTGGTTTCTGCCCTGCTTGTGCTTTATGTATTTTTTGCGTTATATACATCTTCGGATAGGCTGGCCATTTTTTGTGTTAATGGCGCTCTGTAATATGTTTATTGGTCTACTTCATGAAGATACTTTAGCGCAGCTCCCTTTTGGTTCGCATGTTGCTTTCTTTTTGTATTTTATTGGTTGCATCTATCAACATATTCATAAAAAATTCACTCAAGATGACAAGTATGGTTTATTAGCATTTTGTATTTTTACCTTTTTAATCATAATTAACCCTTTAATCTCACCTGGTTTATTAATGTTCGCTGGTATTATGCCAACTATATTTGACACAACACAATACCTGTACTATTTCACTATTTTATTATTCTCTTACCCTGGAATATTGTACTTAACAAGAATAATACCAAGAAAGATCACTGATGCCCTTGCCTTTTGTGGTCGATATAGTATTTGGATCTACCTATCACACCAGATGTTTTATATTTTATTAGTCGACTTCTTACACATCAGTGACAATGGGCCAATAGTATTTGCTATCACCATTATTTTAAGTTGCATTACAAGTGTAATTATTGATAAAACACCTGTTTTTAAAGCGCTATTGCTACCACAATATATTTCTCAGTTTTTCGTTAATGTGACTATGATAGTAAAATCGCCTATCCAAGGCATTAAAACGTTAAATAAATCTAATTAATAAATTATATACGGAACAGTGTTCATGGGATATTTTGTTTTACTATTAACCATTGTCATTTACCTAATTAGACCTGCAGAATGGATCCCTGGGCTAGGTTTCAATTGGAACATGCTTTTAAATGGCTTAGGTGTTCTCATTATACTGGGAAAAGCGCTAAAGAATGAAAGCACAACCAATATAGATCGAACAACGCATTACCTTATTTGGTTTGTGTTTGCTATCTTTATGTCTAGCATTGCCAATTTTCGATTTGTTACCATATCATTATACTATACTCAACTAGTTTCTATTGTTATTACTTTCATGTTAGTTCAATCAACAATTAGTACACCAAAGCAGATAAATCGTTTAATTTTGGTATTTGTTATCACGCTGCTTTTCATTTGTTTTCAATGTTATTTACAAGCTAATGGTGGTGCAAATTGGGGTGGGCTTGAACCGTACTCAAGAGGGGTAATGAGCAGCCGAGATGGAGAAACAGGGATCGCTGAAATACGTGAATTTCAGGTGATATGGTATGGTGTTTTTGGTGATCCTAATGATTTAGGCATGTTACTTATTGCCTTCTTTCCTTATTTAGCCAATAAGAGTTTCTTTCAAACAGCCGCTTTTACTAAAAGAATATTTTGGATTGTTACTTTACTAGCAATTGGTTATACGATTTTTCTAACCAACTCCCGTGGCACTATGCTTGCTTTACTTGCAGGGCTGTCCTCTTTCGTTATCATTAAAAAGAAGTCGGTAAAAGCGTTATTTATTATTGCCTTCTTGGTGATTTTTGTCGTTTTATTAGGCCCAAGTCGTTTAGCTGAAATAACATCAGGTGATACAAGTTCAATGGGACGTATTTATGCCTGGATAGAAGCATTAGGATTATTTCGAATGAATCCTATATTCGGTGTTGGTGCAAAAGAATTTTTGGAATATCATTTTATTACCACACATAATAGTTTTGTTTTAGCATTTGCAGAAACGGGTATGTTAGGTTTTACCGCTTACTTGGGTATTTTCATTATCGCTGTTTCAACTTCAATAAAAGTCGCTTATGCAGAAGAAAATGAAATAAGAAAAATGGAGATGATTGCTTTAACTAGCGGGCTTATTGGAATAATGACGTCTATATTCTTCATATCGAGAACTTACGTACTATTACCTTACCTTTACATTGCCATTTTAACTGCATATATGCGCGTATACAGCCCTGATAATTATGCAAAATACATAACAGCCCCACCTTTACTCAAATTAATAGGCTCAGCTTTTGGCTTTATAATTTTTATCTACTTATTTAATAGGATGTCTACCAACGTCTTACTGTAATTATTAAGAACTTAACTGACGTATACCCCATGTCAAATAACGCTGTAATAAACATGGTGCTTTGGGGTGTATTTTCTTTAAAACATAAGCTACTGATGAATCATAACCTCTTGTTATAAAAAGCAAATTTAAATAAAGCACACAAAACACAAAGCTACCAACAATCAAAGCAGTAAGACCATCTAAATATTGATTTAATAATAGTACAGGCAAAATGGCGAGTAAAGCTGAAAAGAAAATAGAAAAGAAAGCTTTCCAAGGCATAAAGCAATAATCATCACGCTTAGCAAGATGATTATAAAGCAGCAATAATAATAACACCAATACTGTATAAACAGCTAAAGCCCCATTAACACCATATTCAGGCGTGATAGTGAAGCTCAAAACTAACGCCAAAATAAATATAAAGAAATTAATCTTTGCCATAGATACTTGCCGGTCATGGCTAATTAACGTGAGATTTGCCCCATCATTGATTACAACACATACACGCAGTACGATAATAACCTGCAAGGCAAATACCGCATCTTTATATCGTTCTCCATATAAAATATCAATAACAATATCTGCGTATAACAAAACAGGGAGCAATACGAGTAAACATAAAATTAACAAATAGCGTTGAGCCTGTAAAATACCTTCTTTAAGGCTTCCTTTACCCACTGCTTGAGTAATTTTAGGTAGCAATACCTCTTGATAAATACCAGGAATCAAAGTTACTGCCGACGTTGCTAAAATAAAAGCTATATTAAAATAACCTGCTTCAGATAAAAATCCCGTATTTTCTAATACAAGCACCTGACTTTGCCGAAAAACAATAGCACCAAAAAATATAATGGCAGAAGCAGAATAAACTTGCGATGAAATTCTCCTCCTATGTTCTTCAATAGAACTAAAATCACGGCCACCTGCAGGAATTTGTTTATTAAATGTTAAAATACTTAAGTAAAATGCAAGACAAGCAAAACAATAAGCAAGTAAAAACCCTTCTACTGTTGGAAAAAAATAAGCACAACAAGCCACACTGACTAAATTGATAGGATTAGCAATCATACTTGTTTTTGCAAGTATATCAAACCGTTGTAAACCTTTAAAAATAGATGTCTTATAGACATATATTGCTTTAAATATAGCGCACGACAAAATAGTGATGATGAGCCAAAAAGGCACATTCATTATCTTTATATCAAATAATATTAATAGTGAAAAGCACACAATAACAAGTAAGATACGCTTAATAAGCATATGGTGAATAAAAACTAAAAGGCTCGAAAGCTGTTTTTGATTTTTCAATTTAAATTCAGCAACAAATTTTGTCACTGTTATTGATAAGCCAGCATTAATTGAAATGGTAATCAACCCAGCAACCCATATAGCACTGGAATATATGCCATAATCTTCAGTTGATAAGTTGCGCGCGATAATAATTGATACTAGCAAGCCTAAAAAATATTCACTGTATAAATTAACTGCTGCCAACGAGGCTTGAATTATTGTTCTCATGCTATTGTTGATAACTACTTAAATGGTTATTCGCACAAATTTCCATAGAAAACTGCTCATGATAACGTTGCTGACATTTAGCTGAAAATTGTTGATAAAGCTTAGGATCGGTTGCTAATTTTTCAATATTATTTGCTAATGACTGACTGTCTGCATACTCATATAAAAAACCATTATATTTATCTATGACTAATTCAGGATTTCCTCCAACGTTTGATGCAATAACAGGCGTACCACAAGCAAAAGCTTCTAAAATAGCTAATGACAACCCCTCTGTTTCGGAAGTTACTACTAAAGCATCAAAAGAATGATAAATCGTATTTCTATTCGTTTCAAAACCGTGAAAGTTTACTAGAACATTTGGAATTAATTGTTTAGCGAGTGCTTTATTTTTTTCCATTAACTCCCCTGTCCCATAAAATGAGATCTCTACATCTCTTTGTATTAAAAGAGGTAAAAGTGCTACCGCCTCAATAAGCACATGTTGTGACTTAAGTGGTACAAAACGACCAACATGCCCTAACCTGAATATAGGACTTGAGCCTGTACTTTTTTCAATAGGTAAAACGCCATTTAAAATGGTTAACGCTTTTTGATGATACTGAGGATATTTTTTCAAATAATTTTGTTTTGCTTTATCAGCAACAAAGATCATTTTACTCAGCATTTTATTGGCAAGCATATAAATAAGCTGCCATTTCAGGCCTTGATGGACAACCTCATTGTGACGGGTATAAACAATTTTGATAGGTAATAAAATAGCCGAAAGTAATACTCTGAATAAACAATGACTACTATGAATGTGCACCACATCATAGTTTTTAAGAACCGCTCTAATTTTAGGTATTTTAGTGGCGAGATGAAGCGTTATACCTGCACAAAGAACCTCTTTTTCAAGAGGCTCTTTTTGTACGCCCATCGAAAGCACACCAACATTAATAGACATAACATTTTTTTGCTGGCTCGCTAAGTCAATAACAAAACGTTCCGCGCCACCAACGTTTAAACTACTTACTACGTGAAGAATTCGCACAACAGGCCTTAAGTTTAACTATTCAATTTCCAAGAAACTTTGTGAGGTAAGAACTTAAACTTCTTCTTAAACCTTTGCATTGTTGGACTTGCCCCGAAATAAGTATCATAGCTGTAGTATTTTACCTGTGGAAATTCAGTAACCGCAAAACTTCCAATAGAAATATACAACATTGGCACTATACCGTCAGATTGAAATTCACTGTGACCGTAAACGTGTTCAACTTCAATTAATTCACCAGCAACAATACAACTAGCATAAGCAACAAGCTTATCATCTCGGTTAAAAATACCAAAATAAGGATAATCATGCGTCTTGCTATTGCTTACAGGAACATGAATTTCACTCGGCCTATTATTAATGAAATCTGAAGGCATTTCACCTTGTCTTACCTTCGCTGAACGACGAACGTCCCAAACATCATCTAAATGTTCATTGAAATCAATTCGGCGAAAAGTATAACCATTACGAATCGCTTTTTTGAAGTTTCGTCTAGCTGAACTTTCAACCGCTTTCAAATAAGTGTCAGGTTGATCATCAAGTGGAAACAAAGCCATACCATAAACTTTTTTTCTAATAAGAGGGAATTTAGGATGACGATCATTAACTTCATGATAAAATTCATCCGTAATACGAGCAAAATAAGGATCATTCCCTTCACACGCATTTTTCATTAAATTTATCTCAACGCGTGGCATTGTACGAACGGTTTGCCAAATTTGTTTAATTTTTTCAATTCTATCTTTCATATTAGAGTGGCTCTTCCTTTTACTTCATAGCACTATTGTACCTAAGTGCCTTTTATAATGTAATTAAATTTCATTTAACATTTACTAAACAACCACAGCTTTAAAGCGTACCCTGTGGGCGAATTAACTTAGCAAACCATAATTTCATATTAAACAGTAATGAGAAAGGAAATTTTCTTACAACTGTACTAAGTACTTCAGTTGAGCCATATTGATATTTATTTTTATATGAATACTCACTACCTTTCATTAAATCATAATGAGATAGATTATAATTTCGCGCTATTTCTAGTGCTGCTAAATGCATAGCAACACCTACAAAGGGAAGAGTACAGCCCTTGTCAATTCCACTTTGATAATAGTATAAAATATTCTGTTCAATAAAACCGTAAAATACAGCAACCGTTTTTTTCTTATATTGCAAAGAAAACAGTACTAATTTCCCCCTATTCAACAGGCTTTCTGCATAAGTATTATGGAAAGTGACAAACTGCTTTTGTGTAAACACACCTGGCTTTCCTTTGAAAGCCCACGCATCATTATGAAGCCCAATTAATTCTTTAAATGTTAAATTGAACCCCTTAATATCTGCAACTAATTCAACCGAAAAATCCACACATTCAATACTTCTCCTTGCATGTCTACGAATACTTTTACTTCGAATATTAGCTATTTGCTCTGTAGTATTTGCATAAACATCAACTAAATATCTTTTACCCATCAACACCGTGTTTTTCTGCCATTGATGAGAATTAAGCCGAGAAAGCCAAAGTGAAATATTCGAATCAGGTAAATAGTTATCAAAGCATAAATAATTAATCGCTTTATTTTTTAATACAAAGTCCGTTAGTTTTATTAAAGCACTCGTTTCATATTTAGGCAAAACCATGATGTCTTGAAATTCACTACAAACTTCAATAGCTTCTGCTTCACCCGTTGCGATAAACCTGAGCTCTTTTTTTAGAACATTATTTTTAATGTAAAAAGGGAAAATCGCAACTAACTGTTCAGCATCAAAATATAGCTGAATAGACAATTGGTCTTTAGGTTGCAAATATAATTGACACCACGTTATTACCCAAGGCCAGCTTGTGCAAAGGTTTGAAACAACTAACTTCGAATTAAAAGCTTCCCACTGTTTCTCAAATAGTGTTAATTCATTAATGTTATTTATACTTATAGAAGTAAGTGCTGTCATTTAAGTGGGTAATAGCGCCTTTATTAGAGTGTTTTTCCATGATTCAACATTAAATTCTTTTCTGATATAATCATAACCCGCACGATTAAAGTCAACCTCTAGTTTTAAAGCCTGTGTTATTTCATTTTTATTTTTACATACGATGGCATGAGGGACTGGCCAATTGGTTATAACATGCATACCAAAGTACATAGCCTCAATGGCCATGCGAGAATAGCCATCATGTGAAGTAATCCTTAGTAAAATATCACATTCATTAAACAATAAGAATAACTGCTCTTGATTAATACGGCCAAGTGATTCTACATTATTCAAATCATCAACTTCCATTGTGCTATCGCCAACAAATACAAATTTTATTTCAGGATGCTCTTTTGCCAATTCTAGCATCATTTTTGTATTATATATCCAATGACGATCTGGATTACTATAAACTAATACTTTAGATATGGTTTTTTTTAGTGGTATAGGAATTTTATCTAAAGTCAATTGCTCTTCTTTTAAAAAAATAGGGCTACAACTTTGCCAGTAGTCAGTTTTCAAGCCGTTATTTTCTAATACATCTGAAAGCCAAGGTGCTGGTGATAAATTTTTATTTATAAATAAACGATAGATAATTTTGGAGAAAAACTTTTCTAGACCCTTTGCATCATTGAAGTACCTAGAATCTGTACCCGCCCAAAATTTTGCAATTTTATAACCTTTCAATTTTAATTTCATGGTTATTCTTAACGATGCAATATTGGGAATTCGTACAAACACAACGTATGTGTTTTGAGGAGAATATGCCTCTAATTCCTGATAACTCTCACAATAAGCAAACCTTCCATCACCTTTAGTAACCTCTTTCCATTGTTCGATGATTTCATGTTTACCAAAAAAGACAATCATGAATAGACTCCTAATTTTTGTTTAAATTGTTGGTTACAAATTTTCCAATTAATAATAAGCCAATACAATTCATAGTGTTCGTTTATGTCTAACGTTTTAAGTTTTTTCCCATCGAATAGCTCTGTTTCCTTTTGGACTTCAGAAATTAAATCACTCAAAGGACCTTGCAACCATGCAATAAAAGGTACTGGGAAACCAAGTTTCTTCTGATATATTAATTCTCTCGAGAAAAACTCACAGGCTAACTCTCTTAATATAGGTTTAACATAACTATCACCAAAATATTGTTGATCTGACAGCGTCGAAGCAACATCTATTGCTTCGGGTGTAAAAAACGGAGAAATGATGTGTTTATTAAAAAGTTGTGCAATGATCTCTGCCTCATAAAAATGTGTTGCTGCATCACACGTTAACACTCTTTCTTGCGCTACATGACGCATCATAGCACCATCACTTTTTCCTACTTTTTCGTCCCACAGCCAGCTTGTGATTATTGACGAATATGTGGTTAATTGCTTCAGAAAATCTCGCTCCTTTTCAGAGTACTTAATCTTCATAGTAGACAGAACTATTTCTTTTAAGGATGTTTTTTTCAATTTTAGAAGAATGCTTATACGCCCTGGTATCACCTTCTTAAACAAGTTGAGTATTACTTTCGGGATATATGATGTTTGTTTTTTCCAACGAGAATGAGTAACAATTCTATTTATTGCATTAGAACCAAACAGCGTATCTGCTGCTTCACCATAAACCACCGCATCATAACCATCGGGAATAGCGCGCATCATTGCCATCATTGCTAATGAGCTATAATGCCGTAACGGCTCTCGTTTAAGGCTCAGTAAAACCTCAAGATCAGCTTTTAATTGAGAAGGGACAATTTCAACGAAATTTAAAGGCAGGTTTAAGACTTTAGCAAATGCCTTTGCATTTTCTAATTCAGGATTTTCTTCCCCTTTAAATATTGGCGTAATTAAATAACATTCTTCAAAAACATCTTTACTCAGTGCCGCTAATATAGATGAGTCAACTCCTCCACTTAAAAATACAGCTACTTTTTTATAACGTTTTTGTGCTTTTTCTAAACACCCAATTAAAGATTGCTTAGTTAATTCAATTTTTTCACTGTCGCTAACACTATCATATTTAGGTAATGGTAAATGCCAATATGCTTTTTGTTGTGCATTGTAGCTATCAGTAAAAGTAACAATATGTCTCACTTTCAGTTTCTTGATACTCTCAAGTAAAGTATTCTCACCTGACGTCCAACGAAAATCTATCGTTTCGCTGATTGCGTCCTGATTTGGTTCAAGATCAAAAATAGGCATTAATGCACTACAAGAAGAAATGAATAGCTTTTCATTTAATGCTTGCCAAAACAATGTCTTGCCACCATAACGATCATTAAAGCCGGTGACATATTTTTCTGTAATTAAAATACCACTAAAGTGCCCTTCAAGAGCACTTAAAGCATCAATGTTATCATTCACTAGAGCATCAACAATGGCTTGGTTGTTATCGGGAAAAATATAACCATCTATAATAATAACATCACCATTACTGAACGTTTCTATAAAACAGTTACTCGCCTCAATATGATAAATATAATCACCAACAAAGTAATCATTATTAGTTTTTACTACTTCTGATAATAACGTACTTACTTTTTGACGAGTCATCAAAAAACCATTCATTCTCTTTCCTCTAAACTACATAAAAGGTGTCTTTAAGAAATACTAGATATTGCTTCTAGGTATTCTCCATCAGAGTCACCTAGCATAACAAACCAGTTATCTGCATTATTTTTTATTTGTTGTTCTTGCATTAACACCGTAAACCTCGGTTGATTATAAAAAGCATAAAAGCCAGATTTTTGTAGTGCTTCAGCTAATACGTTACAACTGGTGATACATTGATAAAGTGTTTTATTAGGAAAGGTTTTTAAGGCTTCATCAATTAACCTTACTTTAATAGCTATATTATTTACTGGCCCGATATAGTCAACAATTTTTAATATTTTTGCTGTTTCTCTAATAATAAGAATGGCTTTATATTCTTGAGTCTTAGGGTCTGTTACTAATAAATATTTATAACATTCTTTTGCTGGTGAATTTAAGTAACGCCATGTTATATAATGTGAATCTCTAATAACTATAGAATTATATTCAGCTTTTATAGACTGCCATAATGCCTCTATTTTTAAAGGTGTTAATGCATCATTGAGGGTATAGCTATACTGAGAATCCTTCCGTTCTGTATTTATTATATTCTTAAATGAGCACACCATTTTTATAATGAAATGACGAAATGATGATGACTTCTTTCTATAAAAATACTCTTTTATTGCTTTACTTTCTAGCCAGCCCCGTTTTATTTTAAGAGGGTAAGCCATATCACTCGTTCCAAAACCGAGTAATAAAGGCTGATTTCTTTCAACATTTTCATATAAGAAATGACCTAAGCCTTTTCCTCTAAATTCTTCTAACAAAAACAAATCACAAGTCCAAAATGCTATCTGTTCACTATTGTTACATTTCACACGAACAGGTGCTGCACCACAAAACCCCACAAACTCTTGATTTAATTTACTTTGCAAAGTAATACAGTTTTTTTCAAACGGATACTCTCCTCCTAAAGCAGAATATTTATAAAAGTAATTTTCAGGTGAAATTCGATTAGAAAGGTGAGCAGTAACCTTCGTCAAAGAAGCTACATTTTTAGCCTCGATTGAGCCATCACTTTTTTTTCCATTTATTTTCAAGTTAAGTGCCTTTCTTAAAAACAACTATTAAATTTTAATAAATTTACATCATTGGAATCGACACAAATCCGATTAATATTGAAGGGGTTAATTACAGTTTTACCTTTCTCCATCTCATTATTAAAACCAATAATGTAGCCTGATTTTTTACTCAATAAAAATGTTTGCTCGGTAAAACAATGATAACGCCCAACAGGATAGGCAATACTATTAATAGGACAATTAAGCTTATCCTCTATAATTTTTTTTGATGACGATATTTCGCTAAATTGTTCTTTATCTGACAATTGAGATAGTATTCTATGACTAACCGTATGTGAGCCTATTTCCATCCCTTGCTCTTGCATATCTTTTATTTGAGACCAATTCATAAACAAAGTAGGCTTTTCTTTTTGTAATGACTTAAGTGCAAGTGGAAATTTTTCTCTTACATCATCAAGCACCTCAAGTACTGAGCAATTTTTTAATAATTTAGCTTTAGTCATTATTTGTTGGATAATAATATCTATGGTATTTCTTTTTAATAAGAATGATTCATTAGAGTAAGGTAATGAATAGCTTTGCCCACATGAGTTTCTTAACAAATAAGCGATTTCGTCCCACCAAGGAATATGTGTTGAACCTACAAAGTCTGTGGCTATATAA
>JADGDH010000110.1:5720-10051 GCA_016745015.1 Colwellia sp. | reverse complement strand
ATTATTTTTAGATCAAATATTATAAGTTTAACTTCCATAATAAATTATAAGAGATACTACAAAAATATAGCCTTTAATGATACAAAAATGACCATTTATCAACCAGTATTATTTACTAGATAATATTTTGTAGTGGATTCATTCTATGATAGCTTATCTGTAGCAATATTGATCAGGGTCTAATACCTTCGTTGAAAAGGGTGTTAAATTTTGTATTGAAAATATCTTCATTCAATTATTTATAGATACCATACAATGAAAAAACTAAATGTTTTTGTCCCAATAATCGCGTTCTTATCAACAACGCTTGTTTACGCATCGTCAAGTCAGTTTTTTGATACGCTCGATGGTCAATTTGATGCATCCCAATACCTTTCAGAAAATGCTTACGGTTTTTTACCTGTACCTATTATTATTACTGATCCGGCTGTTGATGGTGGTTTAGGGGTGATAGGATTATTTTTTCATGAAAATGACGATGAAAGAGACGCGCGTTTAAAAGCAATGCAAAATGCAGACAATGCAGCTAATGCAAGTAGACACATTATGCCACCGAGTGTTTCTGCAGCCGTGGGCGTATATACAGGTAATAATTCTTATTTTGTTGGAGGAGGCCATATGGGCTTCTTTAATAAAGGGAATATTCGTTATATAGGTGGCGGGGGCTATGGAGATATTAATTTAGACTTTTATGGCGCTGGACATATTGAGTTAGAACGGCCAATAGAGCTTAATACTTCTGCTACTGCTGTAATGCAAACGCTTAAGTTTAAACTAGCTGATAGTGCTTTCTTTTTAGGTCCTACGCATCGTTATGTAAATGCTGAAATAAAACCGACTAATCTTGGTGATTTAATTGGGAGCTTTCCCCCTGAATGGGAAGACACGCTTAATGATTTATTCACACAGAGTATCACCTCTTCAGGTATTGGGTTTTCTGCAGAATATGACTCAAGGAATAATTTCTTTTCACCTGAAACAGGCTTGAAATATGAATTAAATTATTTATGGTTTAACGACAAAGTTGGTTCAGACGTAGACTATCAATTAACAGAATTAATAGGGCTTCATTATTTTCGTTTAACTAAAAGCTGGCGTACTGCTCTTAGAGTAGAAGTTAATTATGCGGATACTTCAGAAATATTACCCCCATACGCAATACCTTATGTTTCGCTAAGAGGTATACCAAGAGCGCGTTATCAAGGTAACTCAACGGCAGTAACTGAACTAGAATTTATTTATGAAATAAATTACCGTTGGGAACTAAATGCCTTTGCGGGTATCGGTAAAGCGAGTAATGAATTCTCCGACTTAAATGAAAGTGAAAGTTTAATAAGCAAAGGTGTTGGTTTTAGGTACTTAATTGCTAGGCGATATGGCTTTAATATGGGTATAGATATAGCTAAAGGCCCAGAAGATACTGTTTTTTATATTCAAGCAGGCTCAGCATGGTAAAATGTAAATGATTGAACTGTGGAAATAATACATTACGAATTTCTGTAGTGGCTTTTCAAAATCAAGCCAACATTAACAACTATATTATGCTTGTGTACTTTGAATGAGTGCATTAACGTGAGCGGGTGATAAATTTTAGTTAAGGCATAGGCTGTGTTAGATAAAACTGCAGAGAATACTGTATTTAGACGATATAACACGGCTGTTGTCGTTGCTTTTGTTGTTATTGTTTTTATTGCGTTAACTGCAGCGTTATTACGTTATTACAGTGAATTATCAGTACATAAGCAACAAGGCTTGAATCAGTTAACCGCTCAAGCTAACCAATTAAACTCTATGTTAGTACAAAGTGAGCAAGCCATATTAGGCATTCAAGAATTTGCTCAGTATATCCTCAAATATCCAAATGAGTTACATTCAAAGCTTCCTCCATTAAGGCAAGATGGTTCATTGTTTTTTTTAGATAAGCCCATTCGTAGCTCTTTTGAAGAAAATCAACGTATTAGCGGAAATATCACAGGGTTTGGTGATATTGATAAATTTTCATTATTGAAAAAACAAGAAATAGCGATGGCTAATGCGTTAACACCTGCTTTTGCTACTGCACAAAAAGTGATTGAAGAGGCTAATTGGTTTTATTATGTTTCGGAAAAACAGTTTGTAAATATTTTTCCTTGGATCGGTCGTGAGAGTTGGCGATTCAATGGTCGAATGTTAACCAATATTCATGCAAAAAAAATACAAAAGCTAGGATTTGAAAACAACAAAATTGTTTGGTCGTCTCCTTATATTGATGCTGCAGGGACAGGCATGAATGTTTCTTTGGGGATAGGCGTTTACCGACAGAAAGAAATGTTAGGCGCTGTCGTTATTGATGTAAATTTGGCTCGTTTACAGCAAAGTTTGCCAACGTTAACATCTAATGAACAAAGTTTAGTCTTATTTAATCAAAATAACAATATTTTGCTTTTTAAGCAAAATGGTAAAGAGCCACTAAGTTATCGATCATCATGGCAAAAATTATTGCCTAAAGATCTACATCACTTAAATCAGGAGCGTTTAACGCAGCTAGCAGATTCAGTACAAATTGGCGATTGGTTAGTTGAAAAGCAAGTATTGCCTATTAACGGTTGGACCTTATTAAAATATCAACCTTATTCTAGTTTTATCTCACCTTTACGCAATCATTTTATTTTTATGTTTACTATCTTGTTAATTGGTTTGCTTGCCTTTTTAATGTTAGTGAATGCTATGACAAGACGTAGTTTTATTAAGCCAACTCATGATTTTATTAGTCATATAGAATATTGCGCTCAAGGGGATCCTGGTAAAGTAAAAGCGAATGCTGATTGGTTGCATTGGTTTGTTTTAGTTGAAGACATATTTACTCAGAACCGTAGTTTATTGCTGCAATTAAAAGAACAAAATGAAGCTCTTGATAGCCGAGTGTTAGAGAAAACTCAAGCATTACAAGAAACCAGTGCTAAGCATCAACGTGATTATGTTTTGCTTCGTTCAGTAATGAATGCTATTCCTGAATTGATAATCTTTAATGATCCACAAGGGAAACTTATGGGTTGTAATCAGGCGTTTGAGCAGTTAAGTGGTTGCTCAGAAAGTAAAATGTTAGGGTTTCAAGCAAGTCTGTTTATGCCTAAGCTCTTAGCGCATGAAATTGATGTGCTAAATGAAACATTTTATAATAAATACCCGCAACAAGCATTAATTGAAGCAGGTGATGAAAGTTATCAAGGTTTTTGTAATCAATTTACTAATGATCAAGGTGAAATCATTGGTACGATAACTATTTTGCAAAATGTAACTGAGCAACAAGCGACACAATCAGCGTTAGAAAATGCAAAAAACCAAGCAGAATACGCTAATCAAGTCAAAATTCAGTTTTTGGCGAATATGAGCCATGAAATTAGAACACCAATAAATGCCATGCAAGGCATGATAGATTTATTAACTCGAACCCTATTAGATTCACGTCAACAGCATTACTTATCGAATGCACAAACAGCGGCCTTTTCTTTATTACACCTGATTGATGAATTGCTTGATTTATCTAAAATTGAAGCAGGTAAAATGAATATTGTTAAAGAGGTAATCAATTTACCTTCAGTTATTGATACAGCACTTAAACTTAATGTAGCCAATACGGATATAGGAAAATTAAAGTTACGAATAGAGTTAGAAGCAAATGTACCTAGTTTATTAATGAGTGATGAAATGCGATTGGTGCAAGTACTGTCAAACTTATTGAATAATGCTATTAAGTTTACAGAACAAGGTGAGATTGCTTTATTCATTGATTCAATTGGTTTAAGCGATACCAATGCATTAATTCGATTTAAAGTTAAAGATACAGGTATTGGAATAGCGAAAGATAATCAAGCACATTTATTTGAGGCTTTTTCTCAAGCTGATATTTCGATGACCCGACAATATGGTGGCTCAGGCTTGGGGTTATCTATTTGTCAGCAAATAGTTAAATTACTTGGGGGAGAAATAACCTTAAAAAGTGATTTAGGTGCAGGGTGTGAATTCAATTTTGTTCTGCCGTTTTCTTTACCGAGTAAAAACCTTATAGAAAACTCTAATTGTGAAGATAGTTCAAATAACTTAACAGCAACTATTCATATTTGTGCAATTAAACAAGAATTATCTGCTAGCTGTATTGATACAATTGAACAGCAATCTTGGCGTTATCATCAATTTGATGATTTATTAGCGCTTGATAAAGCCTTTCTTAATAAAGAGTTATCAGTAGAAAAAGTGGTTGTATTGATTAGTGAAGAGGTTTTTTCTCAGTATGAATCTAGCTATAAAACGAAAACCGAAAACCCTAAAGTTAATTGGAATCAATATATAGA
>JADGDH010000110.1:0-5620 GCA_016745015.1 Colwellia sp. | reverse complement strand
ATCAAAATCTACCTATTATTGCGATGACAGCTCATGCACGTGAAGAAGATAAACTGCGCAGCTTAGCTGTAGGAATGAATTTACATATTGCTAAACCAGTTACAGCCAAATTGTTATTGACGAGTATATTACAAGTAATTTAATTACTATTAACTGAGCTTTCTACTGAAAAGGCGCTCTAATTTATTAATAGTTTCTTTAATATTATTAACATCTGTTGGTGCAATAAAAATAGTATCATCACCAGCAATGGTACCCAACACACCGTCACTTTTACTTAAACTATCAAGTAACCGAGCAATTAATTGCGCTGCGCCAGGGCTAGTTTGAATAATGATCATAATGCCATTATGTTCAATTTCTAACACCAACTGCTTTAATGGACTTTGAGCTGTTGGCACGCCAAGCTCTGCGGGCAAACAATAAACCATTTCTTGACGAGCATTACGGGTGCGAACGGCACCAAATTTACTTAACATACGTGATATTTTTGATTGACTGATATTATCAAAACCTTGCGACTTTAATGCATCTACAATTTCGCCTTGAGAGCCAAATTGTTCTTGCTTCAATAAATCTTTAAATACTTGTATTAGTGCTTCTTGTTTTTGTTGGCCATTCATTGTTTGATATCAAAACCTTTCTTATGATAAGTAATAATATTGTAGTAATACTAAAGTTGAGTTTATGCAAACCGATATTATACGCTATCATATATACAAATATACGCTATAAATGAATATTAATTGTTTTTTTGTTGTCTATGCTATATCTTTTGCTCAGCAAATTTTTACGTATTTACTCAAATTTTTTTGTTAAAATACAACAAAGGTCAACAGACCTAAGTTTAACCCCCATTAAAATCTCGGAGAGATCACATGAAAGTAGCAGTTTTAGGCGCCGCAGGCGGAATTGGTCAAGCATTATCTTTACTATTAAAAACTCAATTACCAGCAGGATCTGAGTTATCACTTTATGATGTTGCCCCTGTTGTTCCAGGTGTAGCGGTAGATTTATCTCATATACCAACTGCTGTAAAAGTTGCAGGGTTTGGTGCTGACGATTTAGCTGGAGCACTTTCAGGTGCTGATATTGTAATTATTCCAGCAGGTATGCCACGTAAGCCGGGTATGGATCGTGCTGATTTATTTGCAGTAAATGCAGGTATCATCAAAACATTAGCAGAAGGCATTGTTGCTAGCTGTCCAAAAGCTTTAGTGGGTATTATTACTAACCCAGTTAATGGCACTGTACCAATTGTTGCTGAAGTATTCAAAAAAGCGGGTACTTATGACAAAAACCGTGTATTTGGTGTAACAACGCTTGATGTAATTCGCAGTGAAGCATTTATTGCTGAATTAAAAGGCTTGAACGTAAGTGATGTTAAAATTCCCGTAATTGGTGGTCACTCAGGTACAACAATTTTACCACTTCTTTCACAAGTTGAAGGCGTTACTTTCTCTGATGAAGAAGTTGCTACATTAACTCCTCGCATTCAAAATGCAGGTACTGAAGTTGTAAATGCTAAAGCGGGTGGCGGTTCTGCTACTTTATCAATGGGCGCTGCTGCTGCTCGTTTTTGTTTATCTTTAGTGAAAGGTTTACAAGGCGAAGACGTTGTAGATTATGCTTATGTTGACGTTGAAGGTGGCGATGCACCATTTTTTGCTCACCCAGTACGTTTAGGTGTAAATGGTGTTGCTGAAATATTACCTTACGGTGAATTAAGTGCGTTTGAAGAAAAAGCTAAAAATGACATGCTTGATACATTAAAAGCTGACATCCAAGAAGGTATCGATTTCATGGCATAAGGCCAAAGTAACGTTACGAGTTATTAGTTGCGGGTTACGAAAAAACTTATTGATAGTCGGTTTTTCGCAACTCGTAACTTTTTATCTATATTTTTTACTTCACACCCTTAGACAGTAAAAATTCACTATATTCTTTATCAGTCCTCATAATATGGTTGGTTAGCCAACGTTTAAGAAATTGCATTAAATCAGCACTAATGGTTCCTTGAGGGTTGTCCATAAACTTTTCTTTTAACTCTACGACCTGAGCGATTAGTTCATTATGTTGTCGTTTATGCTCTTCAGAGTCAGTATAACCATACTCAGCAAACATGTTTTCTTCATAAGAAAAATGCTTTTGGGTATAGGCGGCTAAACCTGTAAATATTTTACCTAACAGCTCGTTTGAGCTGCCAGTTAACATGGCATCATTGAGTGCATTGATCATATTAACTAATTTTTTGTGCTGTTCATCAATACTGTCTATACCAACACTTAACTCATTTGACCATTCAATCAATGGCATATTAACTCTCCCAAAAAATTTATGAATCTATTGCTTCACTTGATATAACTTAGTTGCAGTTAAAAGAATAAACAACCTAAAGCACAATAATACTGTGCTAGATCAATAAAATTTTTGAATAAGCTTACGATTTTTAGATTAAAAATATAATTTGCTAATAATGAAATATTAGCAACTCGTTGCTTTTCTGACTCGTAACTTGATTATCATCCTTAAAGACTATCTTCCCCAAGGGTTGTCAGGTGTTGAAGAGCGCTCTCGTGTTTTTTTAGCCCTTTTTTGTCGCAAATTTTCAGCATCTTCAAAACTTAATTCAGCAGGAGTTCCTGGTTTTTGATGTGCTGGTACTATGCGATCACGCGGTGGTAATTCAAATTGGCTATCGTCAGCTCTAGGTAAGTTTTTATACTGGTATAAATAAAAAGCTTCTACTTTATCTTTTGCCCAATCTGTTTTTTTAAGAAATTTTAGGCTTGATTTAATGCTTGGGTTAGTTTTAAAACAGTTTAAATTTAAGTAAGCATTTAATATTTCAAAACTGTAATGATCAACCAACTCAGTGAGTACTTGTTCTAAACCTATGCCATGTAATGGGTTGTTTTCGTAGATGTTATCTGAACTCATAACGCTTACTCGTGGGCGATTTACTTTAAAAAAGAGTAATCGCGCAAATAAAATGAAACTTAATACTTAATAATATAATTAAGCACTGCGATTTGCAGCAATATGCGCTAATGAAATCAATGCTTGTTTGTAATCAGACTCTGGTAATATGGATAAAGCATTAATGGCCTTGTCTGCTTCTATCTCAGCTTTTTTCTGAGTATAGACTAAAGCGCCGGTTTGTTTCATGGCGTTAAGAATTTCATCTAAATGATCCATGCCATTACCATGCTCTATTGCACTTCTCACTAATTGCTTTTGTGCATCAGTACCATGCGCCATCGTGTAAAGTAATGGTAGTGTTGGCTTACCTTCTGCTAAATCATCGCCAACATTTTTGCCCATTTCCTTGGCATCAGCGGTGTAATCCATAATATCGTCAACTAATTGAAAGGCGGTACCTAAATATTTACCGTAATCAGCCATGGCTGTTTCTACAACACTACTTTGTTTAGTAATAACAGCAGCAAGACGTGTAGCTGCTTCGAAAAGTTTGGCTGTTTTGCAATAAATAACCTGTAAGTAACTTTCTTCAGTAGTGTCAGGATCATTACAATTCATTAATTGTAAAACTTCACCTTCGGCGACTATGTTGGTGGCATCAGATAAAATATCCATTACGCGCATGTCACCTAATTTAGTCATCATTTGAAAAGAACGAGTATAAAGGAAATCACCCACTAGAACGCTAGCGCTATTACCAAATAAAGCATTGGCAGTTTCGCGGCCTCGACGCATGTTTGATTCATCAACCACATCATCATGCAATAAGGTCGCTGTGTGGATAAATTCAATAATTGCAGCAATGGTGCAGTGATCTTCGTCTAATTCACCTGAATTAGTATGGTTCAACGCTTGTGCTGTTAATACAGTAAGCATAGGGCGCATTCGCTTGCCGCCAGCATTTACAATATAAATACCTAGTTGATTTATTAAAGCGACATCTGAGTGTAATTGCCCATAAATAAGGTCATTAACCTTGGTCATGTCGTCTTGAGATAGCGCTTGAATTGCTTTTATATCCACTTTTATTAATTTCCACTTGGGCTAGGCGGTTTAAATATAACCACTGTTTCTAAGGGGAAATTCTACACTAAATTAGCTGACAATAAAGGGACAAAGGCGCTTTCTAATGACTTTGTGATGAATTTATTTTGTTATTTTAACAAATACATTAAAAACTTAATAAATGATCACTTTTATACTTGCTCTGGTAAGTTTCTTCGCGTAGAATTCGCGCCCTATATTTTTAAATTTAGCGTCATGTAACTTTAATAAGAAGTGGCGCAGTACGGAGTAGCTATGTACGCGGTATTCCAAAGCGGTGGTAAACAGCATCGTGTGACCGAAGGACAAACAGTTCGTCTAGAAAAGCTTGAGCTTGAAGTAGGCGCAGCAGTAGAATTTGATAACGTTTTAATGATCGCCGATGGCGAGAACATCAATGTAGGCGCGCCTTATGTTGCTGGTGGTAAAGTAGTGGCTGAAGTTGTAAACCAAGGTCGTGCTGATAAAATTACCATTGTAAAATTCAAACGTCGTAAGCATTCACGTAAACAAGCGGGCCATCGTCAATGGTTCACTGAAGTGAAAATTACTGGTATTAACGGCTAATTAGGAGCATTTTGACATGGCACATAAGAAAGCGGCAGGTAGTACACGAAATGGTCGTGATTCAGAAGCTAAACGTTTAGGTGTTAAACGTTTTGGTGGTGAATCTGTATTAGCAGGTAACATCATTGTTCGTCAACGCGGAACACGTTTCCACGCTGGTAGCAATATGGGTATCGGCAAAGATCACACTTTATTCGCATTAGCTGACGGTAAAGTTCAGTTTGATGTTAAAGGTCCAAAAAGTCGTAAGTTTGTAAGCATTATTGCTGACTAATCTTAGATTCGATTTTCTAAAAACCTCGCATCATGCGAGGTTTTTTTTTGCTTGAGTTAAAAACTATTTTATTCAAAATAGTTTATACTAACACTCATTAGTACAAGTACTATCACATTAGGGTTATTGATATAACATGAAATTTGTTGATGAAGTTGAGATCAGAGTTGAAGCTGGAGACGGCGGTAATGGCTGTGTCAGTTTTCGTAAAGAAAAATATATCGAATATGGCGGCCCTAATGGCGGTGATGGCGGTGATGGTGGCGATGTTTACCTTATTGCTGATGAAAGCTTAAATACCCTTATTGAATATCGTTTTGAACGCTTTCACCGCGCTAAGCGTGGTCAAAATGGTCAAAGTCGTGATTGTACGGGTAGAAGCAGTGACGATTTAGTGTTAAAAGTGCCAGTAGGTACGCGTATAGTTGATGTTGATACAGATGAGCTGTTAGGTGATTTGACCCAGAAAGGGCAAAAAATGTTAGTTGCTAAAGGTGGCTGGCATGGTTTAGGTAATACACGTTTTAAAAGTAGTACTAACCGAGCTCCACGTCAAAGAACTGATGGTACACCAGGTGAAATTCGTAGACTTAAATTAGAGCTTTTATTACTGGCAGATGTTGGTTTGCTAGGTTTACCTAACGCAGGAAAATCTACGCTAATTCGCAGCGTTTCTGCGGCTAAACCTAAAGTGGCTGATTACCCTTTCACTACCCTAGTACCAAACTTAGGTGTAGTGCGCTTGGACACTCA
>JADGDH010000241.1 GCA_016745015.1 Colwellia sp. | reverse complement strand
TCACTGACATCTATAGTTAGAAGATCACCCTTTCTACCTTGAAAATAATCAAAAACACCTTGTTGATGACGCTGATAGCAATCAAACAGAAAGTCATCTTTGGCAATATTGTCAGCGGTTAAAGGTGAAAACACTTCGTTATAACAGCGTTTTAAGTGAGGGTTAAAGCCACCATCACTGCGTTGTAAGTTAACAATCATTCGCTGTAATAACTGTTTTATTGAGGGTAACCAATCCTTTTCTTCACGCATTAAATAAATAAATTTGCTGTTGAGAAAATGTTTGTCAAGGATTTGATAATCACAAAATATTGGCGTATCAGCAATAACTTGTGCTTCACTAAACGCATGTTCAGTATAGGCATTATGTGCTGTTTTAAAACCAAGGCCTAACATAGCTAAGCAAACACTTGTTGTAGCTGTTCTGGGTAACCCGATAATAAATATTTTATTTATTGTCACAATTTTCTCTAAAAATATCATTTAAAAGGCATTGTATCATTGACTATGATCAATGAATATCTATGCCACTCAGTCATACTTATAGCTAATAGCTTATATTTATTTAAAGTGTTTTAATTCACTTGGTATGATTTACTTAGTACTAAGAACTAGCCGAAAATAGGAGCTTTCATGTCAACACAATATGAAGAACGCGACAGTATCAACTGGGAAGATTATTTAAAATCAGGCAATCGCATTTTTATCGGTTCAGGTGCTGCGGTGCCTAACGCATTAATTGATAATTTAATCGCTAATTCGAATCAGTTACACGATATAGAAGCCGTTCACATTTTAACACTGTCAGAAAATGTGTGGGCGAAAGCAGAGCATAAAGATCTTTTTAAAGTAAACAGTTTATTTATCGGCGGAAAAAACATTCGTGAAGCTATTGCTGAAGGTCGTGGAGATTATACGCCTTGTTTTGTTTCTGATATCCCACGTTTATTTAATGAGAATAGTTTACCCCTTGATGCCGCTTTAATTATGGTCAGCCCACCCGATGAATATGGTTACTGCTCTTTGGGTGTGAGTGTTGACATTGTATCTTCAGCAGTAAAAGCGGCAAAATATGTTATTGCACAAATAAATACCAAAATGCCACGTACCAATGGTCATAGTTTTGTTCATTTAAATCAAATTCATGCATGGATGAACGTAGAACAAGAACTCCCCCAAGTAATAGCACCAGAAGTTGACAGACGTACTGAACAAATAGGCCAATACACTTCTATGTTGGTAGAAAATGGAGCCACTTTACAAATAGGTATAGGCAAAATCCCTAGAGCTGTTTTACGCTACTTAGTCAACCATAAAGATTTAGGTATTCATAGCGAAATGATCTCAGATGGTGTTATTGATTTGATGCTTAAGGGCGTTATTAATAACCGCAAAAAAACCTATCATAAAGGTAAGGCTGTGGTTACTTATTGTGTAGGTAGTCAAAAAGTATATGACTTTGTTGATGGTAATCCTCACATTGAATTTTATCCTTCAGAACATGTTAACTCACCCGTTAAAATTGCTAAAAATGACAACATGGTATCCATTAATAGCGCTATTGAAATTGATTTAACAGGACAAGTTGTTTCAGACTCTATCGGTTATCAATTTTATAGTGGTATAGGAGGGCAAGTAGACTTCATCCGTGGCGCATCTTTAAGTAAAGGTGGAAAACCTATTATCGCCCTACCGTCAACCACAAAAGATGGCAAAATATCTCGTATTGTAGCTCATATTACTGAAGGCGGCGGTGTAGTTACTTCACGTGGTCATGTTGCCTATGTAGTTACCGAATTTGGTATTGCATCACTTCAAGGAAAAAGCATTCGTGAACGATCATTAGAGCTTATTCGTATTGCTCATCCTAAGTTTCGAGAACAACTATTGGCAGACGTTCGCAAACATTATTGGGTTCCTGAATATCAAGAAAGCTCGCCAAGTTCAGTACCTGAATTGGGTGCCATAGAGTTGAAAAAATTCAATTTCGCCAATATTGATTATATATTACGACCATTAGGCCCTGCTGATGAACGTAAGCTACAAGAGTTCTTTTATTCACACAATAAAGAAACGTTGATCATGCGTTATAACCATCATATAACACAAATGACACGAGAAAAGTCTTGTAACTTGGTCAGTGTAAATCAACATGTAGACCTAGCATTATGCTTTACTCGAAAAAGCTACTTAGGTGAATCAATTCAAGCGGTTGCACGATATTATTTTATTGAAAGCATTAACTCTGGCGAGGTTGCCTTTGTTATTAAAGAAAGTTTACGCGGACGTGGCATGGCAAGCACCTTACTAAGTGAAATGATTGCTATAGCCAAAATTAGAAAGCTTGATAGTTTAGTTGCTTGTGTACGCAGAGATAATGCATCTATGCTC
>JADGDH010000109.1 GCA_016745015.1 Colwellia sp. | reverse complement strand
GTTAAGCCTTATTCAAGACGTTGGTCGCTTTGGTGCTTTTAATATAGGTTTAACTAATGGTGGTCCAATAGATTTAGTTGCATTTCAATGGGCTAATCGCTTATGTGTTAATGAATTAAATGCTACGGCCATTGAAATAAGCATTGGCGGTTTATCGCTAATAGCACAGCTTGACTGCACCATTGCCGTAACAGGCGCAAATATGCCATTAACCATTAATGGTGCTAAAAAAGAGTTATGGCGTAGTTATCACATTAAAGCAGGCGATATTGTTAAAGTAGGTTTTGCAAGTCAAGGTGTTCGAAGTTACTTAGCTGTTGCAGGAGGCTTTACTGTCCCTACAAGTTTTGGCAGCACAGCAACGGTATGCCGTGAGGGGATAGGTGGCTTAACGGGTGAAAAACTCAAAGCGGGTGATGTTTTGCCTTATGTAAGCCAAATCAGAAAGCAAAATTTAGTTTTAGCTGAAGCATTAAGGCCAAAATATAGCAATGAAGTTGTATTGCATACTGTGCCAAGCTATCAACAACAGCACTTTTCATCACTCCAGCAGCGCTTGTTCTTTTCTAGTGAATATATAATTAGCAAAAGCTTTGACCGTATGGGTTACCGATTAAAGGGTCAAAAAATTTCGTGTGATGTTGACGGTATTTTATCAGAGGGAATTTGCCATGGTGCTATTCAAATACCTGCTGATGGTCAGCCTATTGTCTTGATGAACGATAGACAAACTATTGGCGGTTACCCAAAAATTGGTGCAGTTTCATCAGTAGATACAGCTAATTTAGGTCAATTAAAGGAAGGGGGTAAAGTACGTTTTGAACCCATTAGTATGGAACAGGCACATAATTATTTTCATTTAAATTTAAGTCGTTTTAATCGTACAGAACTGACTGAGTGTGATTGATAAGTAATGCTATAGCCAATAAACTCCCAATAAATTAAACACGATAACTTACAAGGTTAATAAGCGACGAAGGAGAAAAACCTTATTTTATAAAATAACCAACAGGAAGCCATTGCCCACTATTTTTGCTAAGTGTTAAAGTTTCAGTGAATGATTTTTTATTTTGAAATTCTGTTTGAAATTGAATAACAAGGTACTCACCACTTGGCACTCCAGGAAGTGATGAGTATTCTTTCGCACTTAACTCTGAGCGCGAAGTAACTTTGCCTAATGGAGTACGAATATCTTTGAGTGCATTATTCCATTTTTTTTGTGATAGCTGTGATTTGAAGAATGAATCTGCTTTTTGCCAACTTTCAGCATATTTACCTGCATCTATAATATTAAGCCATTCTTTAGCTGCAATTGAACCTGAAGATTCATTAGCCCAAACAAAAGAAGAAAGACATAGGGATAAAATTAATATTAGTTTTTTCATCAGAATTCCTTTTACTCTAAAGTTAATTGATTGAACACATAACGAGTTTGTAGAAAAACTCGTTTTTATTACAATTTTAGATGCCTATGCATTTGAGTCAGGGAATAAGCATAAAAGCTTCATTTCTCCTGTAGGTCAGTATTTATGCCGTCAACTTGACGGGCTAAAGCCCGACCTACATAATAAATTATCTTGGTGTTTGTAGGTCGGCACGAGTGGAGCGAGGCCCGACAATTTGTCGAGCATAGTGTGTCGAGGCAAGCATCGACCTACATAATAAATTATCTTGGTGTTTGTAGGTCGGCACGAGTGGAGCGAGGCCCGACAATTTGTCGAGCATAGTACGTCGAGGCAAGCATCGACCTACATTGTGACCTGAGCAATCTACATAGATATAAAATTTTATAATGAAAATACTCTAACCGTATTTATTTCTTTTAACAATCAAAAATGTAAATGTTTTTGACTATTTTGATGGTTTTAGCCCTAGTGCAGGCTATCGTTCAACATTTGCGAGAAAATTTGAAAGAGAGTAAAAGTATGCAACCCATTAATGGCGCTTAATTTCTTTATGCTCATGTGATTTATTAAATATAACTGATAAAATAAGCTTTCTACGTTTTTATTTTGTTAAATTAGTTGAGTTTATTTTGTCGTCAAACATTGTGTCTAGTGAAATTCCTAATATCCAATCTTTATTTGATTCCTTATCGCAAGTAAAAAAGTCTGATCTTCCACGGTTAAAGCAGCAATTAATTCACCATAAAAGGGCGCTAACTCAACTATTATCACCTGAAAATAAAGCTAAAGCTGAACAACAAATTAAACAGTTAAAAAGAACTGCTCAAGCAATCGAGCAGTCGATAAATGAGAAACAGCAAAAGTTACAAAACCTTCCTGATATTAGTTACCCTGAAGGTTTACCAATTAGCGACAATGCTCAGCAAATAGCGCAAGCCATTAAAGATAACCAAGTCGTGATTATTGCAGGAGAAACTGGATCAGGTAAAACAACTCAAATTCCCAAAATTTGTCTTGAATTAGGTCGTGGTATTGATGGCCTTATAGGTCATACTCAGCCAAGACGAATTGCCGCTAGAACCGTTGCTACTCGTATAGCAGAAGAGCTTAACAGCAAACTGGGTGAGCAGGTTGGTTACAAGGTAAGGTTTAATGATCAGGTTAGTCAGCACAGTTATATAAAATTAATGACGGATGGTATTTTATTAGCTGAAATGCAAAAAGATCGTCTGCTTCGCCAATACGACACTATTATTATTGATGAAGCGCATGAGCGTAGTTTGAATATTGATTTTATTTTAGGTTATTTGCGCCAAATTCTAGTTAAACGTCCTGATTTAAAAGTTATTGTTACTTCGGCAACTATTGATCCGCAGCTTTTTGCTAATCACTTTGCCGATAAAAATGGTAAAGCAGCCCCCATTATTGAAGTGTCAGGTCGAACTTATCCTGTAGAGATGCGTTATAGACCATTGAATGACAAGTCTTCTAATGATGATGAACAAAGTGAAAGTAACAGTGTAAATGAGGGGACTGACATTATTAGCGGTATTCTTAATGCAGTAGATGAGCTTTCTCAACATTCAACCGATAGCCAAGGTGATATTTTAATTTTCTTAAATGGGGAGCGGGAAATTCGTGATACTGCCGCCGCACTTAACAAGGCTAATTTAAGGCATACTCAAATATTACCGTTGTACGCTCGCTTAACCGTTAGTGAACAAAACCAAATATTTAAACCTCATTCAGGACGAAATATAGTGCTTGCCACTAATGTTGCTGAAACCAGTTTAACCGTACCAGGTATTAAATATGTTATAGACCCTGGCACCGCACGTGTTTCTCGTTATAGTTACCGAACAAAAGTGCAACGTTTACCTATTGAGGCAATTTCACAAGCGAGCGCTAATCAGCGAGCAGGGCGCTGTGGTCGTGTTTCATCAGGTGTTTGCATCCGTTTATATAGTGAAGATGATTATTTAAATAGATCTGAATTTACTGACCCTGAAATTCTTCGTACTAACTTAGCAACGGTTATTTTACAAATGTTAGCCTTAGATTTAGGTGAAATTGATAATTTTCCTTTTGTTGAAGCACCCGATAATAGAAACATTAATGATGGTGTTAAATTATTAGAAGAGTTAGCTGCTATTGATAATAATGCAAATGGGCATAAGCAAACAGAGCAGCTAAAGCAACTAAAGCAACGAAAAGATCAAAAAAATAAAAGTACTCAGCTAACCAAATCTGGACGCTTGTTATCGAAGTTTCCAATTGATCCTCGGCTTGCAAAAATGGTAATAACAGCAATAGATTTAGGCTGTATCGAGCAGGTACTTATTATTGTTAGCGCATTAAGTATTCAAGACCCTAGAGAAAGACCGCATGAAAAACAACAAGCGGCAGATGAAAAACACAATCGTTTTAAAGATAAAAATTCAGATTTTATCAGTTTGCTTAATTTATGGCAGTACGTAACTGAGCAGAAAAAAGGGCTATCGCAAAATCACTTTAGAAAATTATGCCAGCGAGAATATTTGTCTTATGTACGGCTGCGTGAGTGGCAAGATATTTTTAGTCAGCTTAAATTAACCTTAAAAGAACAAAAAATATCGCTAACGTCAGTTGACTATCAGTTTTCAATTGATGAATTAGGCTCATCTGCAAATAAAGATAAAAAAGATCAAACCTTGCCCAACAGCTTGATATCAGTTCATCAAGCGATACTTTCTGGTTTATTAAGTCATTTAGGGCAACAAGATGAAAATAGAGAGTTTAAAGGCGCTAGAGGAAGTAAATTTTTTGTTTTTCCTGGTTCTGCATTATCGAAGAAGCCACCTAAATGGTTGATGTCGGCTGAGCTTGTTGAAACTAGTCGCTTATTCGCTAGAATGAACGCTCGTATTGATCCTTTATGGATAGAACCTTTAGCTGAACACTTGTTAAAGCGTAGTTACAGTGAACCTCACTGGGAGAAAAAACAAGGCGCTGTTATGGCTTTTGAACAAGTCAGCCTTTATGGACTAAACATTGTAACTAAGCGAAAAATCAATTTTAAATCCATTGAGCCCAATACCTGTCGAGAACTATTTATTCGTGAAGCACTCGTTAATGGTGAGTGTTTTATTAAAGAAAAATTTTTAGAACAAAACCAAGCATTAGTTGCTAGCATTGAAGCGCTTGAACAAAAAGCTCGGCGTAAAGATTTCTTAATTGATGAGCAACAACTCGTTGATTTTTATTCAGACAAGCTACCAGAGTCAGCGGTTTGTCAGAGCAGCTTTTTGGCGTGGTGGAAAAAGGCGAAGCAAGAAGATGCTACGCTATTAAACTTCACTAAAGCTTTTTTACTCAACGAAAAATCAAGTGAATTATCGACAAAGGAGTATCCAGATACATGGCAACAAAATAACTTAACATTACCATTAAGCTACCATTTTAGTCCTGGAGATATTGATGATGGTATCAGCGTTATTATTCCTGTTGCACTATTGAATCAATGCCATGAAGAAGGTTTTGATTGGCTAATTCCTGCATTACGTTATGATTTATTAGTGGCTTTAATCAAAGCACTACCGAAAACATTACGGCGTAACTTTGTTCCTGCACCCAATTATGCGCAAGCGTGTTTAGAAAATATGAATAATAGTCAGGGCGATTTAGTTGATGCTTTTGCAAAACAATTATTGAGAATGACAGGCGTACGGTTGCCAGAAGATGTTTGGCAAGGTGTGGAATTGCCAGTACATTTAACAATGAATTTTCAAATAGTAAATGAGAAAGGGAAATTGTTACAGCAAGGGCGTGATCTTAATCAATTAAAGGCGCAGTTACAAGGCAAGGTAAAAGCATCTATCAAGCAAGTGGCAGAAAAGGGCATAGAGAAGTCTAAATTAACCCTATGGGATTTTGGTAGTTTGCCTCAAGGGTATGAAAAGAAAGTCGCTAATATGACAATTAAAGCTTTTCCTGCTTTAGTTGATCATAAAAACAGTGTTGCAATTGAACTGTTTGAGCAAGAAGAACATGCGGAACAAGCAATGCTTAATGGTATTAGTCGATTAATATTATTGAATATTCCATCACCATTGAAGTATTTACAAGAAAAAATGCCAAATAAAGCTAAGTTAGGTTTGTACTTTAATCCATTTGGCTCTATTACTGATTTACTGCAAGACTGTATTCACGCTGCTTGTGTCTTTTTAGTAAAAAAACACATGCAAAACAAAAATATGACTTTTTTACCTAGAACAGAATATGATTTTGATTTAGTAAAAAACTATGTTCGTGCTGAAATTTCAGACTGTGTACTAACTGCTGCAATTAAAGTTGAGCAGGTGTTAAGTTTACGCCATGACATTGCCAAAAAATTAAAGGGAAATGTTGCACTTAATGTTATTCAATCTCATGGTGATATCAAGCAACAAAGTGAAACCTTAGTTTTTAAAGGTTTTGTTAGTGTTTCTGGTTTAGATAAATTAGACGATATCACTCGCTATTTAAAAGGGATTTTACGTCGATTAGAAAAGCTGCCAATAGATCCTAACCAAGACAGATTAAAGCTTATTGAAGTGGCTAAGGCATCAGAGCTATACAATAATGTGTTATCACAGCAACGAAAAGATAAGCCTGTAGCGCAAGAGATTTTATTAACTCAATGGATGATAGAAGAATTTCGAATTTCCTTGTTTTCTCAAAACTTAGGCACAGCGCAACCTATTTCATTAAAGCGAATTATTAATCATTTAAAAGGGTTTTCATAGTTATTTGACACGTAGACATAAGCTCAGTATAAATAACTTATTGGGGTTAAGTTTTATTATATGTTTTATTATATATAGAGGTAATAATGATAAATTTTGATGACAAGCGTAATTTTTATCGTATGATGTTGAACAGTGAAGTAGCTGTCACTATTATTGATGATGAAGCTAATAGCCAAATAACAGCAACCTGTCGAGATTTAAGTGCTACAGGTATGGCAATTGAAGTTGAGCATCCTATAGCAATGTCTACTCATGTTAAAATAAAACTTGATTCTTCTTCTGAACAAGTACAATCACTTGATATGCGTGGCAGAGTTGTTCGTGTTGGCGAAGAGAGTGAAGGCTGCTATTTAGTTGGGATAGCGATAGAAGAGCTTGATTAGCTCTAATTTCAGAAGCTAACTATAGTTAGATATAGAACAAATTTTCTACAATATAAGTAAGTTTACGTTGTAGAAAATAGTTTCTAGAAAGCAGTATTATTAATCTAGTTCTTCATCTGTTGGTTTTATATTTGCTGCGTGGTGTCCTTTTGCCCCCTCATTGAGTTCGTAATTGACATCTTGTCCAGCTTTTAGTGTACGGTAACCATCCATTTCAATAGTTGAAAAGTGGGCAAAAATATCTTCACCACCACTATCAGGACGAATAAAGCCAAAACCTTTTGCATTGTTAAACCATTTAACTGTGCCGTGAGCCATACTTCTACTTCCTTCTATTATTCTTCAGTATTATAAGCCATGCTTTAATACCCAAGCTACTTTAAGGTGTTAATTCCAGCTGAGTCCTGCATATTGAGGTCGTTTGGGTACATATCAATTTTTAATTGATTTTAGTCTCTTCAAAATCGAGATACAATAAAGCATATACACAACTAAAAATGCGACTAAAAAATAGTCACTTACTGAATCGTAAATAAAATATAGAATTAGTCAAGTGAATTATTAAAAAATAACTGTTTTTTTAATAAAAAAGTTACAGCAAAAATTATCAGCAGAGACTAAGATAAGCATATGAGCAATTGGAAAGAGTTATTTGACAACCATGAGTTTGTTGAAGAAGAAGTTATAAATGAAATAGAGAAGCCACCTAAATATCATGTTTTTTTACTTAATGATGATTTTACACCGATGGATTTTGTTGTAGATGTTTTATGCCAGTTCTTTAATAAAACTTCTGATCAGGCAACAGACATAATGTTAACTATTCATTATAAAGGAAAGGCTCTTTGTGGCACATTTACTGCAGACATAGCAGAAACAAAAGTAGATCATGTTGTCCGCTATGCGCTTGAAAATGAACATCCATTAAAATGTATTTTAGAAAAAGCCTGATATTCTATGGCTTATTATCGAAGAAGAAAAGTTCGCAAGGTATTAAATTGGAGTATTTATGCTGAATAAAGATTTAGAAGTTTCCCTTAACTTAGCTTTTCGCCAAGCCAAAGAGTTCCGTCATGAGTTTATGACAGTTGAGCACTTATTACTGGCCTTATTAGACAATCCTTCAGCAATTGAAGTGCTAGACGCTTGTGGTGCAGACTTGAATAAAATACGTGCTAACCTGCTTGAATTTATACAAGAAACCACCCCGGTTATACCTGCTGGTGAAGAAGAACGAGAAACTCAACCAACCTTAGGTTTTCAGCGCGTATTACAGCGAGCTGTTTTTCATGTTCAATCATCAGGAAAAAGCGAAGTAACGGGCTCTAATGTTTTAGTGGCAATATATAGCGAGCAAGAATCACAAGCCGCTTATATATTGAAAAAAGCAGATATAAGTCGTTTAGATATAGTAAATTATATTTCACATGGAATCTCTAAAGTAGATCAAAAAATGAGTGGTTCACCTGCTGGAGAAGGTGAGCAAGTAGCTGATGTAGAAGCTCGCACTATTGAAAACTTTTCAGTTAATCTTAATGAAGAAGCACTTAAAGGGAATATCGATCCCTTAATTGGTAGGGATAGTGAATTAGAAAGAACATTACAAGTGCTTGGCCGCCGCCGTAAAAACAATCCTTTATTTGTTGGTGAAGCAGGGGTTGGTAAAACAGCGATTGCCGAAGGATTAGCTAATTTAATTGTGAATAAAAAAGTACCTGAGTTTTTAACTGATGCGACAATATATTCACTTGATATGGGTGCTTTACTTGCAGGAACAAAATATAGAGGCGACTTTGAGAAGCGCTTTAAAGCATTATTAAAAGATCTTGAGTCTGATGAGAATGCCATTTTATTTATTGATGAAATTCATACTATTATCGGTGCAGGCGCTGCATCTGGTGGTATGTTGGATGCTTCTAATTTAATAAAACCTTTACTTTCTGCTGGAAAACTTCGTTGTCTAGGCTCTACTACGTATCAAGAGTATCAAAGTATTTTTGAGAAAGATCGTGCCTTAGCTAGACGTTTTCAAAAAATTGATATTGTTGAGCCAAGTGTTGAAGATACCACTAAAATTTTACAAGGCTTAAAAGAAAAATATGAGTCACATCATGGTATTCGTTATACCAACGCAGCTTTACGCGCAGCAGCACAACTTTCAGCTAAATATATAAATGAGCGGTTTTTGCCTGATAAAGCCATTGATGTTATTGATGAGGCAGGCGCTAAACAGCAGTTAATCGCTGCATCAAAACGCAAAAAAACCATCAGTAATACAGATATTGAAAATATTGTGGCAAAAATGGCCAGAATTCCAGAAAAATCAGTTTCATCAACGGAAAAAGATAGCCTTAAAACACTTGATCGCAATTTAAAACTGGTGGTTTTTGGTCAAGATCAAGCTATTGAAGAGTTAACATCAGTGATTCGTTTATCTCGTGCAGGTTTAGGTGATGACGAAAAACCAGTAGGCTCTTTCTTATTTGCTGGCCCTACAGGCGTTGGTAAAACGGAAGTAACTAAGCAATTGGCTAAAATTCTAGGTGTAGAGCTATTACGTTTTGACATGTCAGAGTATATGGAAAAACACGCAGTTAGCCGATTGATTGGTGCTCCACCAGGTTATGTTGGATATGAACAAGGTGGATTACTTACTGATGCTGTATTAAAGCACCCGCATGCAGTTGTTCTTCTTGATGAAATTGAAAAAGCTCATGAGGATGTGTATAACATTTTATTGCAAGTTATGGATCATGGTACCTTGACCGATAATAATGGCCGTAAAGCTGATTTTAGAAATATTATATTGGTATTAACAACCAATGCAGGCGTACAAGAAACAGTGCGTCAGTCTATTGGTTTTAAACAACAAGATCATAGTTTAGATGCAATGAGTGAAATTAATAAAGTTTTCTCTCCAGAGTTTAGAAATCGTCTTGATAACATTGTTTGGTTTAATCATCTTGATAATGAGGTTATTCAGCAAGTTGTTGATAAATTTATTGTCGAGTTACAAGTCAAACTTGATGAGAAAGGTGTTTCTTTAGAATTAACACGTGATGCTAAAAAATGGTTAGCAGAGCATGGCTATGATAAAACAATGGGCGCGCGACCAATGTCACGTTTGATTCAAGAGAAATTGAAGAAAGAGCTTGCTAATGAGTTGCTTTTTGGTGAATTATCTAACGGTGGTGTCGCTAAAGTTGGGGTTAAAAAAGATAAGTTAGTAATATCTTTTGAAGATAAAAAAGAGTTAATTGCTGAAAAGTAGTAAACTTTTACTAGTCCGAGCATAAGGTTAAAACTCTCACCTTAATTGCACTAGATTCCCGATTAAGAGATCACGGGAATGACGATTAAGTAAGCAGGTTTTTCTTTATGTGGCTCCCAGCACTTTATGAAACTAAAGGGCTCGAACCAGTGACACATGCATAACTAATAAAGAGTACAGTCCATCGCGCTACCAACCGACATTTGGGGAATGATTTTTTAAAGGCGAAAAAAAACCTGCAGTAAGCAGGTTTCTCTTTATGTGGCTCCCAGCACTTTATGAAACTAAGGGGCTCGAACCAGTGACACATGC
>JADGDH010000108.1 GCA_016745015.1 Colwellia sp. | reverse complement strand
CAACTCCCAAAACCTTTCATTCTCCTAGCAGGTATTTCAGGTACAGGTAAAACGCGTTTTGTTCGTCAGCAGGCTGAATTGATTGGTAGCTTAGAAGAAAACTATCAACTTGTTTCTGTACGTCCAGACTGGCATGAACCATCAGATTTATTGGGTTATATTTCTCGGTTAAGTAGCCACGGTGCAGAGTTTATTGTCACTGATGTGGTTAAGTTTATGATGAAAGCTTGGCTTAGTTCATTAAATACTATTGAAAGTAATGTGGTTGATAATAAAACGGTTTATACCCCTATTTATAAAAGTGCCAACGAGGTAAAGCCTTACTGGTTATGTTTAGATGAAATGAATTTAGCACCTGTAGAGCAATACTTTGCTGATTATTTATCGGTATTAGAAACCAGAAAGTGGGAAAATCAACAATATACGTGTGACGCATTACTTACTGCGAGTATTTTTTCACAGTTAGGTAACCATGGTTTATTGGCGCTTCGTAAAAAGTTAGGCATAGAAGATGCTAAGTTTGATGATGTTTGGCAATACGTTCAACAAAGTGGTATTTGCATACCTTTTAACTTAATGGTTGCAGGTACAGTGAATATGGATGAAACCACTCATGGCTTTTCACGTAAAGTTATTGATAGAGCGCTCACTTTTGATTTTGGTGAGTTTTTTCCGAATAACTATAAAACGTATTTTAACCAACAAAGCCAGCCTAAAAAATTAGGTTTTGCTAATATTTCTGCTATTACCAATGCTAGCCAACTAGCGGGTGTAGTAGCGGATAATAATGGTGAGTTAAGCATCAATTTTTTAAATGAAGTAAATGGGCTTTTAAAAGGTACTGCCTTTGAACTAGCTTATAGAGCATTGAATGAGTTATTAGTATCGGTGTATTGTTTTTCTCCTAAAACACCAGCAGAACTACAAGCTGTGTGGGATGACTTTTTAATGTGTAAGGTATTACCACGCATTGAGGGTGATGAAGACAAGTTAATGACAGGTGAAGATAGTAATATTTTAGCAAAACTTGAAACGTTATTAGATGGTCACTTTAATAATATATGGCCTGATGGTGCTGATCGTCTTGATTTGTTAAGTGAAAGCAAAATAGATAAAAATGACGTAATGGTGCCTTGCAGAAGTAAAATAAAACTTAAGCAAATGCAAAGTAAGTTGAACAGCGCAGGCTTTACAAGTTACTGGCCATAAGGTTTTAAGTTATGGAGCTACTATTCAAGCAGGATGATATTACTTTAGTTATTTGGACTAAAACAGAAAGCCTGACTTCAGCGCGAAATAAATTGAATAAAACCTTAGCAGATCGCTCTAGTGTTAAGGAATTTTCGAGTGCAACACTTCCGTTCATTCAATTTGGTCAGGTTGCATTACCTTATTGCCAAGCACCTTTTTTCTTTGAAAATAAACTATACGAGTTTGAATTCACCTTTGCAGAAGAGCCAAACCATCATTTTATTCCTGTTATTGAACACCAAAGTAAAGCCATTGAAGAGCGCTTCCATTATTCACCACGTACAAAAGCGTTACGTGGCACTATAAATTTTGGTAATGATATTGGGCATTGTCAGTTAATACTAAAATATTATAAAGATAACGCCTGGCAAGAAATCGCACTTCGCTTTGATGTACTGCCCACTAAAATGGATTTAGCACATGATTATGAATCTATTAATCGTGATATTGATAAGGTATACCCTTTGTGGCGTTTTGCATTTGCTAATAAAACCACGATGGCAATGGGAAAAAGTCAACAATCATCAGGTAGTTTTGAATTGTTATGGCTAGCACATTTTAAACAATGCCAAGCTGATTTTGAACAGGGTGTTAAGCGTATTCTAAATGCACCACATAATCGTTTAACTAAAATAAATAGGGCTTGCCGCTTAGATCAATTATCAAATCGCTTACCCCATAAAATAGAACAAAAAGCTAAACAAGCGATAATAGATCAACAATTTAACAAACGCATTAATATTACTAAGCAAAAACTAACCATTGATACCAATGAAAACCAATTTATAAAAATGGCACTACTTCATTGTAAAAAACAGTTGGGATCTATTGCCACAAAAGTAACAAACAATAAAAGCTTGAATTCCAGTAATAAGCTGTCGGAATCATCTATTAAAGCGTTTAATCATTGGCAAACAAGTATTAATAAACAGCTAAACCAGCCTTTATGGCGAGAAGTGTCTAGTTTTAAAGGGCTTAACTCTAGCTCGTTAGTATTACAGCAACGTAGTGGTTACGCTAAAGTATTTAAAATATGGCAAATTTTAAAAAAGTACTTAGATAAACTGGCAAGTAATACCGAGGTATCGGTTAAATCTATTGATGAACTATATGAAGTTTGGTGTTTTGTTGCCATTAAAGAGATTATTGAATCGTTGGGTTTTGTTGAAGTTCAAGCCACTAAAAGTAAGTTAAAACTGGTTGTTTTAGAATTGAATTTTGATAAAAAAAGTAATAAAAATGATGTGTTGGCTAGCTCATTTGTTTTTAAACGTGATGACGGTATTAAATTACGCTTGGTGCATGAACCCGTATTTAATGAGAGATCTTCTCCTGTAAAAGCATGGTTAGGCGAACATAAACCCGATATTTTAGTTGAGGTGAGTTTACCGTACGAGCAAGGAGAACAACCCGAACAATTTTATTGGCTGTTTGATGCTAAATATCGTGTTGATCAAAACCTACATTCAAATAGTGAAGGGGATAAAGTTCCCTCTGATGCCATTAATCAAATGCACCGCTATAGAGATGCGTTAATTCATTTTCATAAAGATAATGGTTTTCAACAAAAATCTCGCCCTGTATTTGGTGCCTTTGCGTTATATCCTGGCTTTTATGATCAAGCAATGGATGAAAATTATTATGATAAATCTATTAACGAAATAGGTATTGGTGCTTTTGCTTTACTGCCAACAAGTGAAAGTCAGCGTGATGGTAGTTTATGGCTGAAAAACTTTTTTATTAAACATTTAAAGCAAAAAGATCAACCTGTAAATTATAATATACCGTTTAACGACCAATATTTTATTCAAGATGCTGTGCGTATTCCGTATAAAGGAACTGATGTAGTTCGTTATCAAGGCTTAACGCTTGTTGCACCCATTGTTGAAAATGGCAAGCGAACTCAACATTATATAACATCGGTACGACAAGGCACTTTACTTTATTATCACACGCAACTTTTGGCAACTAATAGGCAATCTGTAGATCAAAATATTGTGCGAGAAATACAATATATTGCTTTAGCGGTAAGTGAAAATGATACTGATCACCAGCAACAAATTAAATATTTATACCCTGTGTTAGATGTTGTATTGAAAGCACGAAATGACATTAATGCAGATATGAGTGGTTTGGCTGAAAAGGCAGATAAAGAAAACAAACAATACTGGTTATTTACTTTAGGCGACGCTATTTATTTACCACACTACGTCAGTAAAAAATTAGACAAACACCATTTTGAATTCAAACTTACTACTACAAAATCATTACGCGCCGTTAATCATTGGCAAGATATTCAGCAAAAATATTTTAAATAAATAGTATTGTATACTTCGTAACCAGAGGCTTGTAGATTTAAAATCACTCGAGACTTCATTTGGTTATTATGGTAAATAGTTTGATATTAGGTTATGCTTTACATGTATGACATGTAATACAGGAAGATATAATGCTATCACTTAGACTATCAAACGATATAGAAAGTCGTTTAAATCAATTGGCTGAAACAACAGGCCGTACGAAAACTTTTTATGCTAAAGAGGCTATCTTAAAATATCTTGATGATATGGAAGATACCTATATAGCTATTAATCGCCTTGAAACACCTAGCAAGCGTATTTCATTAGAAGATGTTGAAAACGAGTTAGGTTTGGATGATTAAATGACAGAGAAATGGCAAGTAACGTGGGATGAACGTGCCTTAAAAGAATTAAAGAAAATTGATAAACAAGCGCAAAAAGATATTATTGAATATTTAAAAAAGCGCATTGCAACAGAAGAATCTCCAAGGCGATTTGGTAAAGCTTTGTCTGGCAACAAAGCAGGCTTATGGCGTTATCGCATAAAAGATTATCGACTTATTTGTAATATTGAAGATGGCAATTTAATCGTATTGGTATTACGTGCAAGCCACCGTAAAAATGTTTATGAATAATTTAAATTGAATATAAACGGAGCACGACAGGCTCGTTAGCTTTTTAGGTGTAATTCGATAGGTAGGTGCTTTGAATAAAAGTTGAAGTCTTTATCATTAGTATATATTTTCATATTTGTTCGATGTGCTACAGCACAGATCAGATAATCAATATGAGAACCTTGAATTCCTTTTTTGCGACATGAATTTGAAAATTCAGCAGCACATATGAAATCAACATCTTTTATTTCTTCATTTGGGAAATAGGTTAATTTATCTCTAAGCTTTTCATATTGTTCAAAGTTGCTGTAGCCAGATAATATTTCTTGCCTAATTGGACCTATGATCTTTGCTTGCTCCGAACAAATTAATGTCGTTAGCTCTATTGAAACAGACTCGTTTTCAAAAGTTTTTCGTCTTAATGCCAATGACCAGATACAAGTATCAACAAGTACGCCTTTCACTTACGACCTTCTTTGTAGTTATAAGTATCATCACAGGGTAGTTGACCAAAAAGATCAATTATTTCTAACTGTTTATGTCGTTCTACAAATTCTTTCAATGCAGCATTTACAGTATCTTTTTTACTTTTAAAACCGCCTACTTTTAATGCTAAATTTAATAAGCTATCATCAAGCGCTAAATTAGTTGCCATATTTTCCTCTTTACACAATTGTCTACACATTATTATTATGGCTAAAACAAAGCTAACAAGCAAATTAAAAGGAAAAATAGAATTTGTTTCGTTTTTTGTAAAAGGCGGTAAATCTTATAAATATTATTCTGTCACTGATCATAAATTATCACTGGTGAAGTGGCATAACAGTAGTTACTTATAAATTTTCCCAATACAGTCTATTTGTGTGAGGTAAATTCTTAAATCTAGCTCTATTTGATGGTAATTAGGTAACATATGCTGGCACAATTGATAAAAGGCTTTGTTGTGTTCCTTCTCTTTTAAGTGCGCTAATTCGTGCACAACAATCATTTTTAAAAAATCTTCGGGCGCTACTTTAAATACAGTTGCGATACGAATTTCATTTTTACTCTTTAATTTACACCCTTGCACTCTTGAAACAAAACTGTGTAAACCCAATGCATTATTGATCACGTGTATTTTATCATCGAACTGTACTTTACTTAGCGGCGATGATTTTTTTAAGTATTGATTTTTTAAATTTATCGTGAAATTTCTTAAGGCTTTGTCATTTACAATATTGTGAGGCTGTGGATACTTTGCAAGTAAATATTGATCTAATGTTTTATTATCAAGCATAGATTGAACTTTATCTTGTATTTCAGATGAGTAAGAGGAAATGTACTTTAGTTTTATCAATGTTAAAGAGCTCGTTATTTTAAGATTTTTTACTTCATAAAAAAACCAGCAATTGCTGGTTTTTTCATTTCAATAACTAATATGAACAGTTAAGAAAATACTGCTTGTAAAGGTGGCACCACTTGCTTCTTACGACTAAGTACACCATCAAGCCATACCTTTCCATCTGTCGTTGCTTTGCCAAATGCAGCTTGGGCTAAATTATCGTTATCACTCACAACTAGAAGCTCTGAGCCTTCTTTCATAATATCAGTTAATAATAATAAAACGCTATGGCGATTACCTTCAGTTTTTAGTTTAGCTATATCTGCTTCTAAATCAGCTTTCATATCATCAAAAATAGCTAAATCAATTACTTCCAATTGACCTATACCAACAAGATTACCATTCATGTTGAAATCTTTAAAATCACGTAATACTAAATCTCGTACGGGTGTACCTTCAACGGCTGATTTTACTTTAAACATTTCCATACCTAAATCAGCAGGGTTTTCAATGTCAGCAATTTCAGCTAATGCTTCAACGCATTTTATATCGGCAGTAGTACACGTTGGTGATTTAAAAATTACGGTATCACTTAAAATAGCGCACATCATGGCGCCAGCAATATTTTTAGGGATTTCAACATTATGAAAATCATACATCATTTTAATGATGGTATTAGTACAACCTACTGGTCTCACCCAAATTTCTAACGGTGTTGAAGTGGTAATATCACCTAATTTGTGATGATCAATAATACCTAAAATTGTAGCATCATCAATATCATCAGGACCTTGAGTACGTTCAGAATGATCAACAATATATAAACTTTCACCAGCATAGCTAGTTTTTAATTCAGGTTGCTCGAAACCAAATCTATCTAAAATGAATAAAGTTTCAGGGCTAAGTTCACCTAGCCGCGCAGGAACAGTTTCTTCACCTAAAGTAGTTTTTAAATACGATAATGCGATAGCTGAACAGATTGAATCTGAGTCGGGTATTTTGTGACCAACAACATAATGTGGCATAGATAAAGTCTCGAGTTATAAAAATGGATATTGTTGCTATTTTAGCAAAGCTTAGCTTGCTTTGGTATATAGCAAAAAGTCCAGTGCTAAATATTTTTTAATGAGGAATGATATTTTAAATCGTTAATGTAATTATTTGAATTTACTATTAAGCTTTTTGAGTGTTCATATTTTTCTATATCTTGACTAATTATAGTAACCATCATTATTTAGAACCTTTCTTAGCAACAACAATAGGAGGACTAATAGGGTTTTTGATAATATGGCCTGCTTTAAGTCCTTTAATAGTACCCCATGCTGCGATAATCCAAGCAAGAATAAGTAGGGTAAATAAAATAATCGCCGCCCATTCAAATACTGGTAATCTAGTATGTAACGCCAGCTGTGTAGTACCTGTTACGCAGGTTCCTACTGGAAAGGTAAACGCCCACCACGTGAGTGCAAAAGGCATTTTTCTACGTAATGCTCGTAATGTAAGAAAACCAGCTAAAATTGACCAGTAAACAGCGAAGCCCCATACCGGAATGCCATATAAAATAGCTAAGCTATTTAAGCTACCTGCAATAGGCTGCTCAACAACTGTTAAGGCAACTGTACCTAAAGCTCCTGCTGCGGTTATTGATTGTCCGAGCGGCCCTAATACTATCCATAACGTTGGTACGCGAGCGCCCCCTGAACTGCCTGAGTGTGCTAATCGCCCCCAGATTAAGGTAATAATAATCATTGCTCCCATTAAGCTAACACCAAACATTGCATAACAAGCATAGAGGAGAGTTTGTTGTAGTAAAGTGTCTTGAAGGAGAGGAATAAACATTGCTCCTACTGCCGCTGATACCATCGGAGGTACAACTGGCATAAGCCAGCCGCCAAAAGCAGCATCTGCACGAACTTCATGATGAGTAAAAAGACGGTAAGGTATAATGACAGCAGTTATAAGCCCAATGATTGTGCCTGTTATCCAAAGGCTCCAAGCAATCACCATAAGTGTTTCTTGTGTGAATAAATGTTGCCCAAATAATAACGTTCCACCTGAAATAGTCAGTAGCGCCATTGGAGGGGCGCCAAAAAATTGAGCCATAACAGGGTCGTTGAATTGGCGCTTAATAATTTGAGGTCTTATAATTGTTTGAACCGTCTTTATTAGTAGCATTATAATTAACATAAGTGATGCAATGACCCAGATAACAAAACCAACTTGATTCAGATGTTGATCCACTATAGGTAAACCAGCAGCTGCATTAGCAATAATGCCAGTCCCCATGACAGAAGCAAACCAATTAGGACCAATCTCTACATTTAATTCTGGTTCTTCATTTTCAATATTCGTAACCATGTAGTCTCTTTATTGTGGGCTTTACTTTCATCACATTAACTGCTGAGCACTTATAGCTGTTCATTAACGTTTGGTGAGTTATTGTTTGAGTATAAACTCTGCTAGTGCCTCAGCTTGTTCATTATTTACATTCATCATTGGTGGCATGGCCATACTTCCCCATTTTCCACTACCGCCGTGTTGAATAGAGAGGACTAACTTACTAATAGCATCAGTATCAGCCTTATATTTGTTGGCAATAGACTTAAATGCAGGGCCTACAATTTTCTTATTTATATCATGACATCCTGTACATCCATTATTAGTTAGCAACACTTGCACGTCGATAATTTCAGTAGAAAGTGAAGAGCTAACGGTAGATTTAGAGGCTTCAATAATTTTTGGATCATCAGTTTTGGCTGTGCCATAAACAACCGATAAATAAGCCCCAATACTATTTATATCACTTTCATTTATTGGTGCTCCATAAGAGTGTTGCATTTTAAATACTGCACTTGTCCATGCTTTTTGATCCATACCAGGAGGCTGGTGATGTATGTAATCAACGGAGTGGCAAATAGTACATTTTTGAAGGGCTAGGTTATAGCCAGGTAATTTTGATACTGGCAAAGAAATTGTACTTGCTGGAAGAGAAATCTTTTTTATAGTAGTGTCAGTTGATGCGTACGGCTGGCTAACCGAAGGTGATATGCAGGCAAGAGCGACGATAGTTAGCAAGGTGCCTATAATCATGGGGCTCAGCAAGGTAATAAATGATGTATTGTTAGACATGGGGTTACCTTCTATGTAACGTTAATGGCGACTGATTCAATAGCATGGCGTCTATAGCCACCATGATTCCATGTTGCCCTGAGTGGTTGCACTTCACCGTTTTTATTACTGGCTCGTACCATGACTATTGCGTTTCCTTTTTGTGGAAAGCTTACTGCAAGCTTCCATGGGCGAAAGGAGTAGCGTCCTAAGTTTTCACCTAAGGTGCTAGCGAGCCAAGTCATACCGCCGTCGATTGATATATCAACATTTTTTATTCCAGAGCCATCGTCAAAAGCAATGCCTTCAAGTTCGATTGGCTTAGCAGAAGGTAGGGTATCTCCAGCAGAAATGTTAGTTATAAAGCTGCGTACAGGAAGTGTTGAAATTGGACGGTTTTTATCAGCTGTACTGCCTGGAGTAATACATAGACAGTCATTGTCGGGCAGTTGATAAGCAGTATTCATGAAATAGGAATCTTGACCCGTAAATTCAGTATCTAGTACTGTAATTTCTGATAAATGCTTAACCCAATACGTACCGAAATAGCCAGGAACAATAAGCTTTAAAGGATAACCGTTTAAAAAAGGTAGATCTTCGCCATTCATTCCCCACGCTAGTAATGGTTCTGGGCTAAGAGCGTGATCAATATTTAGTGCTTTTTTAAAATCGGGAGTGGTTGGTAGTACTGGTTTATCAAGGCCGTTAAAAATAACGTACATTGCTTCAGGTGATACACCTGCTTTCTCCAATACGGTTCTAAGGGGGATACCCGTCCAGCGTGCATTTCCCATTGCTCCGTTACTTAGTTGTGCACCAAAAACACGTGGTAATGAATACCCTCTGCTATTACCTGAACATTGGTTAACTGCAACAACATCAACAGGATCTGCCATTGACTTGAGTTCTTGAAGGCTAAGTTGAAGTGTTTTTTTTACCGCACCGTTAACGCTAAGTTTATATTTGTTTAGGTCTATTTCTGTAGGGATGTTTGCAAGGTGATAACGAACATAAAATGCATCATTTGGCGTAATGAGACTTTCATTAAAGACCGAAAAAGGAGTTTCTAAATGTGGCGGTCTGCTGTGGACTAAAATAAGATCTCGCTTTTCTGGATATTTAACTAAAGGCCTCATGCCCCCAGCAAGGCTAACACCTTCATTATTGTCGGTTGCCGCTAAGCTTCTGAGGGGTGATACCCCTAGGGCTAATGCACCTGCATTGCGTAAAAATTGACGACGAGATTTTTGTACGAGATGTTTTTTGTTATCAATCATTGATTAATTCCCTTAAGTTAAATCAATATTTTCATCTTGCATACCGTATCAGCTCAGAACATAGTAATCAAAATGTTTAGTCACTATATTATTTGTAGTGTGGGTTCTTAAACGCAAAGTAGTATTGATAAAAACATCAAGACTACCTTGCACCTTTTTACTTAGCGTCAATAGCGTAAAGAGGTAGCTAAAAATGAGTTGGAAAATGAATAAATGGTAAGTTTATTTATAATAACTTAAACACTTCTCAACTTCGTTTTTAGAACCTAAAATTACTTCCACACGTTGGTGAATACTCGTAGGTTCAATATCCATA
>JADGDH010000107.1 GCA_016745015.1 Colwellia sp. | reverse complement strand
AGGTAACAAGTTTGTCCCATTGAATCGGTTTAAAGAAACTGGCTCAGCAAAGCCAAGTAAAGAAAATAGTTTATTGGTTAAGCTCATGAAAAGTCGATTATTAATAGAAAGGATTTTTATTAGTTTAACAAAAAGTTCTTTCTAACGTTACTAATTATTCTTAGTTAGACAAAGGCTCTGTAAAGCTTGTTCTCTATAATGAAATTGATATTTTTTATCTAACAATGTATCAAGCTGAAGCTTATGTAATGATTGCTTTATCTTCTCATTTCCCGTGATCACTAATACTTGTTTCCCATTTGTTTTGGTACGGTCGACTAAATCGACAATCATTATAGACGTTGTTGTACCAATGAGTTTAGCTTGTGATAAGTCAATTATCAGTGTGACAAAATCATTGTTTTCAGTAAAACGGCGAGATAACTCTCTTGAAACAGCGAAACTTACAGGCCCATCAATGGAAAGTAGCAATGTACTGTTTAGTATTCCACTTGGTAAATTATTGGGTATAGCACTGGTTTTACCATTGATTATATCAGCACCTTTTTTAAAGGTAACGCTATCAAGTTGAATATTCGTTAGTCTGTCTAAAGTGACAATATTAGCGATGAACATGCCGACTAATACAGCGGTGATTAAATCGACAAAAACAGTTAATAATAAAACCAATAGCATTAAAAAAGCTGAAAATAGTCCTACCTTGTCAATTTGCCCGATAAAGCGCCAATCAATTATATCAACACCTACTTTAATCAACATACCTGCAAGCACTGCATGTGGAATAAACTGAGCATAGTCTGAAGCCCATAATGTAATAAATAACAGTGAGATTGAGTGCGTCATACCCGATAATGCTGTTTTTCCGCCGGCACGAATATTAATAGCGGTACGCATAGTAGCGCCTGCGCCTGGAAGAGCGCCAAAAAGTCCAGCAATACTATTACCAATGCCTTGGCCTATTAATTCTTTATCACTAAAATGATGTGTTTCTGTCATGGTGTCAGCCACCATAGAGGTTAATAGCGAATCTATAGATCCTAATACGGCTAATAAAAAGGCAAAGTAAGTTACATCGTAGAGCGCTGCCATGGAAAGTGAGGGGATTATAATATCAGGAAATCCACTAGGGATTTCACCAATAATAGGAATGTTATGCTCAGTTAAAAAGAAGGCATTTATGCTTGTTAAAACGACAAGAGCAAAGAGTGGTGCAGGAATATATTTAGTTAGCTTTGTAGGCCAGTAAACCATAATAGCTAACGATGCAACACCCATTATGGTGGCAGCCACATTCAGATGATTCACAGAATCACCTATTTTTGTTAACGCTGAAAGAGCATTACTATAACCAGACAGACCAACAAGTGGTGAAACTTGTAGTAAAATAATAATGATACCAATGCCACTCATAAAACCTGATATAACAGGGTAAGGCACCATAACAAAGTACTTGCCAAGTTTTAAAAAACCAAAAGCTATTTGAAATAGTCCAGCTAAAATTACACAACCAAAAGCTAATGAAAGACCATGTTCTGGATTACTGGCAATCATTTTGGTTAGTACCAATGCCATTACTACACTCATTGGCCCTGTAGGCCCAGATACTTGAGTTGCAGTACCACCAAATAGAGCGGCAAAGAAGCCAACAAAAATAGCACCATAAATTCCTGCTATTGCGCCAGCACCTGAAGATACACCGAAAGCTAGAGCAAGCGGTAATGCAATTACTGCAGCAGTTAAACCACCAAATATATCGGCGTATATATGCTTGCTAGATATTTTATTAAATAAGCTAATAACGTGCCTATGTTTGATTGATTTCCCGTTTATAATTTAACCAGTATAATCATCAAAAATATGTAGGTGTTATTAGACCTTGGTGGGTATTATTATTTTAATAGTGACGCCATCTGGCTGATGGTGATTATAAGCATTAATTTTTCCGTGATGGAATTGACAAATTAACCGAGCAATGTATAAGCCCAAGCCAAGATGAGGAACCTCTTGCTTATTGTTCTCTTTTGATGAAGCTTTTCTCAATGAAACCATAGAATCAAATAGATTCTCACTCAATTGTTCGGGTAATAAATCCCCGTTGTTACTAACAAATATTTCAGCCTGATTATTTTGTTGTTTCAATTCAACTGAAATCACTTTGTCTTGACTAAACTCGACCGCGTTATTAATCACTTTATCTAGCAGCTGAACTATATGTTCAGGCGAACCGTGAACTGTTAATTCAGGTTCAGTGATTAAGCTCAACGTGTTTATGTTAAAAGTAAAGTTACTATAAACTTGTCGATAACCAGCAATACAGCCAGAGACAACAGTTTTTAAATCAAAATCAACCTTATCTGTACTCGTTAACATTTGTTCAAGGCGAGTGGCTTCACTCATATTAGTGAGTATTAAATTTAGCGTGTTAATACCCGTTTGCGCGCGTGTTATATAGGCATTATTTTTGTAGGCATTGTCTTCGTTGCTTCCATTTAACGATAAGTGTTTCTCTTGTAAAGCAAGATTTTCTAATGAGGTTTTAACAACGGCAATGGGGGTTCTTAATTCATGAGACAGGCGTGAAGACATACTTTCTAAATAGTGGTTATATTCACTTAGTCGATTAACCGCTGTGGTAAAACTACGTGATAAATCACCAATCTCATCAAAACTGGTTGAAGCTGTCATTTCGCCAATAATGCGTCCTTGTGTATCAATAGCGTGCTCTGCTTGGCTTGATAAATGTCGAATACGTGATGAAATACGTGTTGCAAAAATAATAAAGGTCAATGCACCTAAAATCATGATTGCCAAAATAACGGTAAATAACTTTTCTAACGCCCTGTTTCTCAATGTGCGAATACCATTAGTTGTTTCTTCAACAATAACAGCCCCTTGTACCTTGTTATTAATAAAAATAGGGTAAGCGGCGGATAGTACTAATGCTTGTTTATCTGTGGTTAAGCGCCACTGAGATTTTGATTTACCCGTTAAAGCACTAACAATATGATCGCCGTTTAAGTGCCTAGCATCGTAAATGTTGTCAATAAAATCTGTTGGGGGTTTTGTGAGTATTTTGTAGTACAAGGGCAGCAATACCTGCTGTTTGAATTGATATCCAAGACTATTTTTTTCATTATCACTTGGTATTATTTCTTTATTGCGCCAGACACCACTAGCTGATTTTAATGAGCCCGCACTGGCTAATACTCTGTGGTGCTGATCTACAACCCAAATACTTGAGTTAGTATAGCGCATGCCTTTCACAATACGTTCAATTTCGGGTGAGGGTACTAATATGGTACCCAAACTTTCCAGTTTACTGGGATCGGCAGAGCCAGTGGCAGAAACAACTTCGCCAGTTGGCTGGTTAACATCAAAAAAAGCAAAGGCAATGTTATCGCCTAATGTTTTTAAAGGCACACGTAATTCAATATTATACCCTTGAGGTGTTAGCAACCATTGTCCCTGAATATGAGCAGCGGGTTTTGGAATGTCATCTATATTATCAGTGACGCTAAAGGCGGATATCCAACCTGCTTGTTTATTACTGATGATGAAACGATTTAATTCATTATTTTGATTACTAAATGATAACGCTAAATGATCATTGTTGGTAATGCTACGACTGTTTTTGCCACGAAAGATAACTTGGTTATCAACCACTTGAAAAAACAAATAAAGGTACTTGCCATATTTTCCTACACTCGCTTTAAAATTTAGACTTAAAGGTTCGTTTGCAAAAATCTGTTGTTGATGGTTATAAAAGTGCGCTCTTTGTGAAAAATTGGGCCAATCATTGTGCAAACCATCAAGCTGAATAGCTTCTGTTAATTGGTAGCCATATAAGTCTTTTCCTTGTTCAACACTGGGTAAAAAACTCGCTTGATTATTAAATAAGTTTTCACGTTCATGTAATGCGGTTGCTAAAGCTCTAGCTGTGCCAACCAGTGTTTGCTCTTGTCCGAACCGAAGGTACTTTTCCATTTCCCACACGTATTGGTAGCCAAACCAAGGAATGACAAAAAGGAAACTGGAAAGTAATAATAACTTTGATCTCAAGCCAAAGCGTAGCTGATAGAATTTTCTGCTAGCCATAAGTACCTGTATTATCAACTTCACTTAACCAACGATAACCCATACCATAAACCGTTTCGATACAATCAAAGTTATCATCGATTTTAATAAATTTTTTGCGAATACGCTTAATGTGAGAAGTTATTGTGCTGTCATCAACATAAATTTTTGAGTCTGTCATTAATTGAGTGCGATTTTTAACGTGTCCAGGGTGTTTGGCAAGTGCGTGTACTAACCAAAACTCAGTAATGGTTAAATCAATAGCCTTGTTATGCCAAGTAATAGTCATGCGTTGACTATCAACAGTTAACGAACCTGTTTGAGTGATATGTTCGTCATTAACAGGCTGTTTAAATGCTTCTTGGCGACGAAACAACGCTGATATACGGGCTGTTAAATGCGGTAAGCTGATATCCTTGGTTAAATAATCATCTGCACCTATTCGAAGACCTGAAACAGTATCAAAATCATTATCGCGGGCGGTTAAAAAAATAATGGGTAAGCTAGCTGATTTTGCTCGTAATTGCTGACACAAAACAAAACCACCATCATATTCTTCATTTAAACCAATATCTAAAATCACTAGATTAGGTAAGCGTAAATTAAAGGCTTGGGTTGCTGTTTCTCTGCAGGCATAAGTTTGCACTTGATAGCCTTGACTACGCAGTACGTCAGCATAGTTTTCGCGTATGGCTGCTTCATCTTCAACAATAGCAATTCGTTTGGTCATTTAAATATACTTCTTTTTTAATATTCTTTTTGTAATTAGCGGCTCTTCACTTTCCTTGACTATATCTAAATTCTTCCGCTAACGCGCCTAAATTATTAAATTGCCATATTGTTGCCACAATTGCTCATCAATTTTCCCTAATTGAAGCATTTTAGTGTCCTTTTATTGCGGTTTAATAGTGTTCGTCAACAAAAACACTTTTAACAACACACTTTATTTACACAAACTATATAAAAGAGGAAATATCATGAAAACAACTAAAGGTCTTAACTTAAACAGTAAATCAAAAAAAATGCCGAATAGAATGTTATTAGCTACCGTTATGATAGCAGCTATAAGTAGCACATCGGTTTCAGCCTATGAAAACGAAATTGAAAACAAGCTAACAGGAGCAGAAAAACAGCAAGTACAAACTAACAATGAAAATATCGGTTTTGGTACAGGCGCTTTAATTGGTGGTATTGCAGCTGGCCCTTTAGGTGCCATTGTAGCAGGGGTTGGTGGTGTTTTTATTGCTCAATTTATCAATATTAAAGATGATAATGAAGAGTTAAGTACAGCATTAATAGAAAAGCAGCAAGCCCATGAATTAACTAATGAACAGACTAAGCAACAGTATCAAGCTAAATTACAGCGCTTGGAATCTTCTTATCAGCAGCAGTTAGTGGCTTTAGAAAATCAACAAGGTCAAGCAGGGCAATTACAAGCAGATAACTTGCTAATGAGTTTACAGTTTTCTACGGGGTCAAGTGATATTGCGGCACATTATCAAGAGCAAGTTGCAGCACTGGCGCAAATATTAAATAGTTCACCTTCAATGAAAATAGACTTATCAGGCTATACCGACTTAACTGGTGAGGAGTCGTTGAATCAAACATTGTCTAAGGCAAGGGTGGAGTCGGTAAAAACCTTATTGATGGCACAAGGCGTTGATGAACAACAAATAGAGACGTTTGCTTTTGGTGAAGACGCTCCAGTTGTTGCAAATAATGAGCGCGAAGTGAGCTTTTATGATCGCCGTGTAGTGCTGAAATTACACAAGTCTTCAGCATTAGAAAACACTGAAATGGTAAAGAACCAAGTGGCGAATAATCACTGATTTTAAATAACTTTAATTGAAATTAATTCCCGTCAGTCGTTGTGTTTCTAGATGAATAAAGGAGGTGTTTATGAGAATTTAACTTATGTAATTAGTACAAGAATAACAAGAAGTTTTAGATCAAAGCCGAGGTATTTAAACCTCGGCTCTGCTAATATATTTTAATCCTTTTTCTAGGCTAACTACCCCGTTACTTTCCTTATTAGTGCTCTACCTACCATGCGTACTTTCGTGGGTAGTGGCATACGTTGTAAGTTGTTTTTTACTGCGCCTTCAGTAAAAGCGGTGGCTTTAGAGTAATCAATATTGATATCTAAAATAACTGCTTTGTTTTGTTGAGCTAGCGTTCTAGCTTTAGTTAAGCCTGATTTAATATCACTATTAGTTTCAATACGCACATATTCAGCGCCTGTTGCCATAGCTAAACCTTTTAACTTGGTTTGTGGTAATACCGTACAGGTTTTGCGGTTATAAGGTATTTGTTGTGCTTGAGCGATTTGTGATAATTCACCATCGTTAAATACACCAATAACAAGCCCTAAATTTTGAGTAACGGCTGTCGCTAGTTCGGTTGCTGTCATCATAAAAGCACCATCACCAACAATGGCATGAACCTCTTGATTCGGCTTTACCATTTTAACGGCTATAGCTGCCGGTGTGGCATAGCCCATACAGTTAAAATCTGTGGGCGAAATAAAACCATAAGCTTGATGGATAGGCATTAGCTCGGCAGTTAAGAAGGTATGATTACCATCATCAACCACTATGTGAGCATCATCGCTTAACTGAGCTCTAAGCTCGTCAAAATAAAGAGCAGGGTTTACTCTGTCTTTTGAATCATGTTGATACCAAGATTCGCGATAGGCTTTTTTGTCAGCGGCAATTTGCTGTGTTACTTGGCTAGTATCTTTTGCAGAGCCTAATTCTTGTAATGTGCTAAGTAATTGCTGACAGACTTGTTCTGAATCCCCCTCAATAGCAATGGCGGTTTTAAAGTTAGCATTAAAAACATCAGGGTTAATATCTATATGAATTAGGTTTTCAGGTAATTCACCGCCAAAGCTGCCTGTGGCTATTTCACCAAAACGCGTGCCAATGGCTAATACACAATCAGCATTGTTGAAAGCATTTTGTGCAGCAGGTGCAGCAGCAGGGCCAAAGCAAAAGCCTGCATGTAAAGGATGATTCGCTGGAAAGGCACTAATACCTTGCATAGTCGTAGCAACCGCACCGCCAATTTGTTCACTGATGGCAACCAATGCATCACTCGCATGCACCGCGCCCCAGCCTGCAAATATTGCTGGGTTTTTAGCTTGCATTAGCATTTGTGCGGCACTCTTAATTTGTGCGATAACGTCTGTTGATAAAGGTGGCTGCGTTGGTGCTAAATAGCTTGGTAAATCACTTATGTTGGCTTTATCAAGCTGCAAATTAACAGGTAATTCAATAAATACTGGGCCAGGTTCACCTGAAGTGGCAATATTATAAGCTTTATAGATAGTGTCAATAACTTCATCGTGGCTGTTTATTTTAAATGCGGCTTTAGTAAAACCTGCAACTAGTTTCAGTTGGTCCATTTCATGAAGCTGATAATCAAAGTTTGAATCATTACGAATACCACCCGTGATAACAAGCATAGGAATGCCATCAAGGTAAGCTTCTGCAATACCACTAGCAGCATGGGTAACACCTGCTGCGGGCACTATAACAAGCGTACCAATAGAGTCGGTAACTCTACTAATAGCATCAGCCATGAAAGCACCATGACCTTCATGCATTACTAAGTTTGGTGTGATTTGGTCAGAGTTATTTAATTCATCATAAAGTTCAGTGTTATGAACACCAGGAATACCAAAAGTATGTGTTATGCCAATTTGCTCTAGTGCGTATCGTGTTAACCATGCGGCTGTTTTTTTCATTATTGAGTTTCCTGTTTGTCTATATTTATTGCACTGCTATGAGTGATTATTGTTGTTAGTATTGCTTTAGTTAATTGCTTTAGCTGCTTGTTGTGCGGTTAGTAAGCAACCTGCTAAAAAGGTACCTTCTAATGATTTTTCACCATTTGAACCGCCACCACCAAAGCCTGAAGCTTCGCCAATAGCATATAAGCCGCTTATGGGCTGTGATTCATTACTCAGTACTTGTGAATTTAGGTTAGTTTGAATACCCCCTAAGCTTTTTCGGCTAATAAGTGAAATTTTGATGGCAATAAGTGGGCCATGCTTTTTATCTTGTATTGGGTGAGGTTTACAGGTTCTTAATTTATCAGCACCCCATTTTCTAGCGTGTTCTATGCGCCTTATTTGATCGTCATTCCACTGCGAAGACGGCCTTGCTAAAATAGCATCGTAATCGTCTAATGTTTGTTGTAATACTTGTGCATTTACTGAGGTTTTTACTGAGCTTTTCACAGAGCTTTTTGCTGTTAATACATTCATTTTATCCGTTAGTTCGTTGACTGAGTCGGCAACAATAAAATGGTCACACTCATTTTTCATTTCTTTTACTAGTCTGTGATTACCTAATAATGTTTCTTTTAACATGATGAAAAATTTTTTATCGCGGATCATTGGGTTATGATCAGCCCCTGATACGGCAAACTCTTTACTGGCTATTTTCCAATTCAGTACTTGCCAAGCATAGCCTTGTTTTTGTTCACTCATACGTCGACATAATTCATTAGTATCAAAGCCTGTAACCATTGGCTCTGGGCCTATGCGCTTTCCTTCGCTGTCTAACCAAAGGGCTGATTTACATGGAATAAGACTTAAGCCTTGTTGTTCAAAGGTTGCTTTGGGGTGCGGAATACCTGCTGCATAATTCCACATTTTATCTAGATGGGTAATATTGCCACCAATAGCGCTAACTTCGTCGTGCATTGCACCATCACAGCTTGGGTGAGTGCCATTAAGTATTTGTTCAGGCGCAGGTGAGAAGTTCTTTGGCCAGTTTTCTTTTACTTTAGCTAAATTTCCAGTAAAACCACCAGAGGCGACAATGGTGCTGTTAGCGAAATATTGATTTCCTTCAGTGTCTTGGCAGCCAATAATGTTTTTATTTGAACTTAGTAACTGGCTTACTTTGCAATTAAAAGAAAAATGGATGTTTTTTCCTTTAAAGGGAGCGATAGCAGTAAGCATTTTATTAACTAACTCTAACGATGTTCCCCAAATAATATGGTAGCGCGGTACAGAATTTCCGCCAGAATATAAACCACGTTCAACCCAATTAACGGCAGGTAAAAATTTTACGCCAAGTTGTTTCACATATTGATATACATTTTGATGACTTTGTTCAGCATAAAGTTTTGCCCACTGCTTTGGAAAAATATCTTTTTCAGAAAAGTTGGCAAACGCGTGCCAGTCTTTTAATGCTATTTCTGCGTTGTCAGTAATACCGTTACGTTTTTGTTCAGGAGTGCCAATAAGCGCCATTCCACCGAAAGCACTACGGGCTAAACCTCCAACTTTTGTTTCATCTTGGGCATCAAGTATCAGAACTTGTTTGTTTTTTTTAGCCAGCTCTAATGCTGCGGTTAATCCAGCAATTCCTGCACCGATTATTATAGCGTCATAACGCGCTTCTTTGTTGTTATCAGAAAGAGACATATACCTTGCATCATTTTGGTTAGCATAGCATTATCATAGCTTGTCTATTTTTTAACGCACTAGTAAAAATTACCTAATGCTTCAAATACCTTTACAAAAAACATCTTTAAAAGAAAGAGCGAACCAGAAACAATACCAATTAAATCAATTTATTGCAGAGCTTTATTTAGCAACCAGTAAAATAGAATTAGCTGAATATCGTGACTGGGCATTATCTCAACTACAAAAATTGATTGATTTTGATGGTGCTATTTGGAGTAATGGTCACCAGCAAACAGCGCGTTTTCATAATCATACGTTAGTTAATGTACCTGAGTCGTTAACTCAATCTTTGCTAGATAATTTATCAATAAATCCACTGGCTGATAAACTGTTTGAAAATTTAGGATCACCAATAGATATACGCGATTTAATGACAGATGAAGAGTTTTATCGCTCTGAAATTTATCTAAAATGTTTTAAGCCTCATGGTATTGAAAGAGTGTTATCTTCTATTCATCTTGATGAACGTACGGGGTTATTCACTTTATTAACTTTGTATCGCTTTGAACGTAATAAATCTTTTTCTGAGCAAGATAAACAACAACAAAAGCAAGCACTGTATCATTTACTTACCGCAGCTAAACATGCGCTTTTTTTGCAACTTGAACAATCAGATGATCGCCAAACTAAAACGCATAAAAATAGTCATAAAGCC
>JADGDH010000106.1 GCA_016745015.1 Colwellia sp. | reverse complement strand
CTGTATCATTTACTTACCGCAGCTAAACATGCGCTTTTTTTGCAACTTGAACAATCAGATGATCGCCAAACTAAAACGCATAAAAATAGTCATAAAGCCATTTGTGACAGCCAAGGATATTTTCATCAAGTACAAACCAGCTTTATTGATTTATTAGAAAGGTTTTACCCTTCAAGTGATGGTACGAATAGTCGCTTGCTTAAGCTACCTTTTACATTAGACTTAGCCCTGAAAGCATACGAGGTAGATGGTTTACAGGTTGAATTGAAATCATTTAATGATTTAATAATCGTTGAAATCTGGCCACAAGGGCCTTTAGATAGTTTGTCTATGCGAGAGAAAGAAATTGTGCAAATACTCGCTAAAGGTTTGACGTTTAAAGAAGCGGCAAGAGAGTTAGAGCTATCACCCTCAACGGTTTCAAATCATCTTTATCGTATTTACCAAAAACTTAATATTGGCAGTAAAGGCGAGTTGTTTAAATTGTTATCTTAGCGTGTTGTAATTATTTTTCAAACACTCGCTCAAAAGGTGGTAAAGAATCTAACAGTTGTTTGCCATAACGTTTAGTTACTACACGTTTATCCATCAATGTGATTACGCCTTCATCCATTTCATTGCGCAATAGTCGACCGCAAGCTTGTACCAGTTTTTTTGATGTGTCGGGCACAGATAAAGACATAAAAGGATTGCCACCTTTAGCACTAATATATTCAGCTTGTGCTTGTTCAACAGGTGAGGTGGGTACGGAAAATGGCAGTTTTGTAATGATTAAGTTATTTAGGTAATGGCCAGGTAGATCTAATCCTTCAGAAAAACTTTGCGTGCCAAAAATAATGCTTTCTTTGTTGTTATCACAGCGTTTTTTATGGCTTTCAATAATATGCTGACGAGAGTGTTCACCTTGAACTGTGATATCGAGTTTAGTTTTATCTCTCAGTGCTTGCGCGACTTTTTCCATTTGCCAATAAGAAGAAAACAATACTAAACTTGAATTACCTTGTTCAAGATATTTTGGCAGTTTTTCTATCAGCTCATCTGTGAACTGTATTGCACTTGGCTCATTGGTCATGTTGGCAATAACAAGTTGTGCATTTTTTTGATAATCAAAAGGTGAAGTGACTTGTTGATATTGGCTGCCATCATTACTTTTTAAACCCGCTTGAAAGCGAAAATGATCAAATGAATTTAACGCAAGCAATGTTGCCGAGCATAAAACAGCACCTTCGCACTGGCTCCACAGTTTATCTTCTAGGGTAAAGCCTACTTCTATAGGTGAAGCACACAGTAAATAGTCATGGCGTGCGCTATTCTTAGTTGGGTCTTGTTTTTGTAGCCACCTTGCCATTGGCGCTGCTTTGTCACTATCTGTTTTTGCGTACATATGCCAAAGTGCTTGTAAATTCTCTAATCGTTGCAGCATAAAACCTGCCTCACCTAATACTGGCTCGGCAAGATACATTTGGCAGTCACCATCTTTCACCGCTTCAATTAAGGCGGTGTACAGTTTGTTTAAATGGCTTAATGATTTTTTACTTAGCTCAAAACAATCTTCTGCCCAGTTTTTGAGTACTTTCGGGATTATTCCATTGTCGAAACGGTAAACTTGTTCGTCTTTATTATTGAAGTTATTATTTTTTAGATTCTTATTTTCAAGGCTCTTATTTTCAAGGTTCTTATTGTTAAGGAAGTATAGGCTGGCATTGTTATCAACAAAGGTGAGAACCTTTTGCATTTCTATCAGTAAATCTTGGCAGTCATCACTCAGTTTCAACGCTGGGGAAATAGCCCGTTGTGATTTGATCAATTTAGCCATTTTATCACCGGTTTCTCTTAACTTAGTTAGCCAGTCAATTGCGCCGCGTAAGGTAACGCTTGCACTTGAATGCTCTCGGGTGATTTTAGGTAAATGATGGGCTTCATCAATAATATAAAAAGTTTCATCTGGGGCCGATAATATTCTGCCTCCACCTAACTCAAGATCAGCTAACAATAAGCTATGATTAACGACTAGTACATGAGCTTGTTCCATTGTTTCACGTGCTTTATGAAAAGGACAATGCTGGTGATCGGGTAACGTTTTTAAGCAGCTATGTTTATCACTTTGTATTTGCGACCAAATGTGATGTGGCACAGGTGTTTTCCATGAGTCTATATCACCTAACCAAGAACCATCATTTAATGCTTTGTGCATAGCATTTAAGGTGCGAATGTCTGTGGCTTTAGGTTTTTCTGCAAAAGTAAAACCTGCTTGTGGTGAATCAGTAGTAACAGCGTGTGATAGTTTTTGTCTGCAAACATATCGCTGACGACCTTTAGCTAAGGCAAAATCAAATTTTAATCCTGCGTACTGTTTCAGAAAAGGTAAATCTTTATCAACCAACTGTTCTTGCAATGCAACGGTAGCGGTTGATATGCATACTTTTTTATCACGTGCTAATGCTAATGGAATAGCACCCAAGCTATAAGCAAGTGACTTGCCTGTTCCTGTTCCTGCTTCAATGGTAATTATTTTTCTGTCTTTACTATATTCGCCAGCCAATGTTTTAGCGATTTCGGCAATAAGAAAAGTTTGCTGTTTTCTAGGGTTGAAATTGCTTAAATTCTCACCAATAGCTTTGTACGATTGGCGGATTAGTTGTTTTAGCTTATCAGTTAGCATTTAGCGCAGTTTCCATAAAACAGTAAATAAGATATAGTGCTGTATATAATAACAGTTTGTTACTGTTTCTTCTTAAATTTTTTAAATTGTTTCAAAATATGCAAACTAACCTGTCAGAAAAAATTCAAAGCGGCTTTTTGTTAAGCCGTCACGTACAAGACAAGGGCAAAGCTTTGCAGATTACTTTATGGCTAAAAACCGACAAGGGTGCACAAAAGCTTGTGGTAAATAATGAATTAGCCGTATTTTTTGTTGAAGAAAAAAATGTTGATTTTGCTGTTGAATTATTACAACAACAGGGGATAACACTTGTTAAACAGCAAAGCTTAGCGCTAAAAACTTTTGGTCAAGAACCTGTTCATGGTTTTTATTTCGCCAATTTATCACAGTTTTATCGCGCCCGCGAGTGCCTAAAAGAGCAGCAGATAAAATGTTATGAGGATGATATACGTCCTGATGATCGGTATTTGATGGAGCGCTTTATTACTGCTGATGTAGATTTTTTGTGTATTCCTCACATGAATAGCCCAGAGGTAAAGTGTAAAAAGTCAAAAGAAAAGCTAGCGATTAACTTAAGTATGTTGTCACTTGATATTGAGTGCTCAATGGCTGGGGAACTTTATTCTATTGGGCTATATGCAAATAACGAAATTGAATTTAAATGCGTGTTAATGATAGGGGAGCCGCAGGTTGATGCTGAGTCTTATATTATTTGGCTTAAAGATGAAAAGCAGTTATTGATTGAACTGATAAAACAGGTGTCAATTATTGATGCTGATATATTTATTGGTTGGAATGTTATTAACTTTGATTTTAATTTACTGCAAAAGCGTTGTGACCTTTATCATTTAAAATTTAGCATAGGACGAGACGGTAGTGCTCCTCGTTGGCGAACAAATAGTAATAATACCGATCAGCAGTTTATTGAAATAGCAGGGCGTGTAGTGCTTGATGGTATCGACTTATTAAAAACAGCTACTTATAGTTTTCCAAGTTTCTCACTTGATAATGTTGCTAACACGTTATTAGGTATAGGTAAAAAAGTTGATGATGTTGAAAATAGAATTAATGAAATCACAGAGAACTTTTTGCATGATAAGCCAGCCTTAGCAGCTTATAACTTAGAAGATTGCCGCTTAGTGTGGTTAATATTTGAAAAAACGCAATTGCTAGAATTTGCACAACTTCGCGCGCAATTAACGGGCCTTGCTATTGATAGAATAGGTGGCTCTGTTGCGGCATTTACTAACCTATATTTGCCAAAACTTCATCGCAGTGGTTATGTTGCGCCCAATATGGGCGATGGTGAGTCTGACTTAATTTCACCTGGTGGTTATGTTATGGATTCAATTCCTGGTTTATATAACAATGTGTTGGTGCTCGATTTTAAATCACTGTATCCCAGTATTATTCGAAGTTTTAAAATAGATCCTATGGGGTTAATTGAAGGTTTGAAAGAAGCTGAGTTAAAAGGTCTTATAGAAGAGAATCAAAATGATAAGGCTATTAAGGGTTTTGATGGCGCTTATTTTTCACGTGATAAACACTTTCTACCCGATATTATTACTTCACTTTGGTTGGAGCGCGACAAGGCTAAGTTACAAAAAAATGCGGCTTTATCACAAGCGATTAAAATTATTATGAATAGCTTTTATGGTGTTTTAGGCTCAACAGGGTGTCGATTTTTTGATCCTCGTTTATCAGGTTCTATTACTAAACGTAGCCATGAAATATTAAAAACCACTAAAAGCTGGATTGAAGATAAAGGTTATCAGGTCATTTACGGCGATACTGATTCTATTTTTGTTCATGTTGGCAGTGATAAATCATTATCGCAAAGTAAAGTATTAGGCACTGAATTACAGAATTTGATCAACAATAAATGGCAACAACAATTAAGAAACGATTTTAATTTACCTTGTGAATTAGAAATTGAATTTGAAACGCATTTCACAAAATTTTTAATGCCAACAATCCGTGGTCAAGAATTGGTTAAAGGGAGAAAAAGTATAGGAACAAAGAAACGCTATGCAGGTGTTGTAAATGGTAAGTTATTATTCAAAGGATTAGAGACTGTTAGAAGTGACTGGACAGAGGTAAGTAAGGACTTTCAGCAAGAATTATATAGGCTTGTTTTTAATGAAGAGCCTATTGATGATTACATTAATAATATTATTCATGAGCTAAAAGAAGGGTTACATGATAGTAAGCTAATATATAAGAAAAAGATAAGGCGTAAACTGGTAGATTATGTAAATACTCCACCTCACATCAAAGCTGCTTTGATCGCTAACGATATACTTATAGAGAGGGGAAATAAGCCTGAATATGAGCATAGAAAAACAATTCGATATGTTATGACACTCGATGGTGTACAACCCCTAGAGTTCAATGCTAGCGTTCTTGATTATGATTTTTATGTTGATAAACAGTTTAGGCCGATAGCAAACGATATTTTACCTTTTATTGGTAAAGACTTTGATTCAATTACAAGTAAACAAATAGGGCTGTTTTAGGTTATTTCTTCAGGTTTGAAATATAACAGGTGAAAAGCATTGTATTTCAAGGTATAAATACAAGTAAGTTTAGATGGCTAGATAGCTATTTTAAATAATTAAATTCAAGGGTTAAATTGAAATGAAACAAGATACTAAAATTGTTACTGCAGGCCGTAAGGCTAAATGGACAAATGGCGTAGTCAATCCAAGTGTTACTCGCGCATCAACGGTGGTATTTAATACTGTTGATGAAATGAACAATGCTTTAAAAAACCGTTATAACCAAAAAATGGTTTATGGCCGACGTGGTACTACTACTGCGTTTGCTTTTAGTGATGCTATGACCGAACTTGAAGGAGGGGCAGGTTGCGCGCTGTATCCATCAGGCACTGCTGCTATAACTAATGCGATAATTTCTTTTGTAGAGGCTGGCGATCATATTTTAATGGTTGATAGTGCTTATGAACCAACCCGTGATTATTGCGATAAAATATTGGCTAAAATGGGTATTGAAACTACTTATTACGACCCATTAATTGGTGCAGGTATCGACGCTTTAATTCGACCTAACACTCGCATTGTTTTCTTAGAGTCTCCTGGTTCAATTACTATGGAAGTACAAGATGTACCGACCATTGCTAAAATAGCACATCAGCATGATTGTATTGTGATGCTTGATAATACCTGGGGAGCAGGCATTAATTTTAAGCCGTTTGATTACGGTGTTGATATTAGTGTGCAAGCAGCAACTAAGTATATAGTCGGCCACTCTGACGTTATGCTAGGTACAGCAACAGCAACAGAAAAGTATTGGCCGCAATTACGTGATAACAGTTATTTGATGGGGCAATGTACATCACCTGATGATCTTTACCTTGCTTTACGCGGTATTCGCACTATTGGTGTCCGTTTGAAGCAACATCAAAAAAGCGCTTTAAAGGTGGCTAACTGGCTAAAAGAAAGGCCTGAAGTAGATACTATTTTACATCCTGCATTTGAGTCTTGCCCTGGGCATGAGTTTTTCAAACGTGATTTTAGCGGCTCGAACGGTTTATTTTCATTTACGTTAAATTGCGGTAATAGAAAAGCGCTTACGGCATTTCTTGATAGTTTAACGCATTTTAAAATGGGTTATTCATGGGGCGGTTTTGAGTCTCTTGTTCTAGGTATTACTAGTGTTGATTCCATTCGTAGTGCAACCAAGTGGACGGCAAAATTTCCGTTAATTCGTTTACATATTGGTTTAGAGGATGTTGATGATTTAATTGCCGATTTAGCGCAAGCTTTTGAACATTTTAATGATAATCTTTAGGTTTTAGGTTTTAGGTTTTAGGTTTTAGGTTTTAGGTTTTAGGCGCTAGGTTCTTCCTAGCACCTAGTCTCTTCCTATTTCCCTAACAAGGTAAATATTTTCTTCGCTATATCAGTATTATCTTGTGCGCCATTAAATAATTCACTTTGCTTGCCAAAAGCAAATACAGGTACGTCTATGGCGGTATGCCCACCTGTTGTCCAACCGCTGTTTGTACGATTATCCATAATGTGTTTTACGTTCATTAACAGAGCTAGTTCGGTAACTGACGTTTTTTTATCTTGATAGATGTTTTTACTGTTCTCTAGTTTTGGCGTTTTTTTCGTTTTAATAAGTAAACTTAATTCTTTTTGGTTTAATTTAAAATTAAATAACGTTTTGGCATAATCAGCGCTTATTTCATTAGCGACTAACTGCTTAGCAATGTAATTAACAGAATGTTTCATTGTTCGTAAACTTTCTGCATGCCATTCATATTTACCTTTGGCAGCTAGAGTGAAGCCGCCCGTGCTGTGATCAGCAGTAACAATAACAAGTGTATCAGGGTGGTGTTCAACAAAATGCTCTAAATACTCTAGTGTTTTAGCTAAATCGTCCATTTCAGCCATCGCATCACTTATATCATTTCCATGTCCAGCCCAGTCAATTTGACTGGCTTCAATTAACATGAAAAAACCTTCGTCCGCAACATTATCAGTGCTTTGTAAATCAACAAGGTGATGTACTGCTGATTTGGTCATTGTTGATAAGCGGTGTTTGTTTGTATCGTCTAATGCCCACGGTAAACCAACATCGGCAAAAAGCCCTAAGACAGGTTTGTTATTAGGTAATTTTGCTAAACCTTGGTAGTTATCAAGGTAGTGAAAGCCAGACTGTTTAAATTCATCAACTAAGTTTCTATCTTCGCGAATAAAATATTTCCAACCACCGCCAAGGTAAATGTCCGCTTTTATACCATCATCTATGTAGCTGTCAGCAATCGCGTTGTAATTTTTACGACTTTCATTGTGGGCTAAATAAGCCGCTGGAGTTGCATGGTTAATTTGTGATGTGACTACAATTCCCGTTTTCTTACCTTGTAACTTTGCCCACTCTAATACGGTTTGAACTTTATTTTTATTAACATCAACACCGATTGCGCCGTTATAGCTTTTAACACCTGCTGCTAATGCGGTAGCACTGGCTGCAGAATCAGTCACTACACCTGAAACAGAAGCAGGGTAAGTGCTAGATAAACCTATAAGGTGTCGATCAAAAACAGTTTCTTCTACAACTTCTGTATTCGGGTTGTCACTAAAATAGCGGTATGCCGTAGTATAAGCTGGCCCCATACCATCACCAATTACCATAATGATATTTTTAGGTAGAGAATTTGACAAAGAACCTGATAAAGCACTTGCTTGTTCTGTAACCGTTAAATTATTTTTTTTATGTGTTATATCAGTATTTGCACAAGAAATAGTAAGTAGAGAAAATGCTAATACAGGTAAAAAGTTTTTCATTGAATATTCCAGTTTAAATTATTTAGCTAATTCGACATCAACCCAGACCAAGCGATGATCTGAAGAGGCTTGTCTATTTTTAATAAGGCGATAGCTTTCTTGTTGTTTTTCAGGCCAAAAAACACCTGAATCAATTATCGTTAAATTTGATAATGAAGGTAAAATATAATCAGCTCTCATTCCCCAATAGGCCGTATGATATTGAGCATTCGGATTATTATTGTCATGATTTTTACCTCCCATACTTGTTGGTTTAGGGTCTTGAATTTTAGCATCGTTTAACAGAGTATTAATACCTGCAACTATGGCATCGCCTTCAACGGATGATGCATTTTGATCGCCTATAATAACAAAAGTTTGTTGAGGTGCTAGTCCTCCTTTATTACCTAAGTCGTCATAAATGTAATGTGCTTGATCTCCGTTGATATAATCAAACCAAAAACGAATTTCATCATGATTGCGTTTGCCATTACGGTTTTCTGGGCCATCGAACACAGGCGGTGTAGGGTGGCTTGCTAATATATGTATTGTTTTGCCATTAACATTAACAGGTATATCCCAATGAGATTTTGATGATAACCTTAATTTTTTCCATGTTTCGTTATTAAACCAAGGTTTGTTAGTGCTAGGAACTATGGGTTTTAAGGCATTAGGCATGTCGCGCCATTTAAAGTGCTGAAAGGTTCTAATTTCTTTTTCTTTAATGGGATATTTTGATAATAACACCATACCATAATGGCCTTCAAAATAACCAAAACCGTGCATATTTCTAGACTGTAGGTTAGTTTTGCCATCAGTATTTTTACTATAATGATTGGTGTCAGTATTTATTTTTACCCCTGTATTTACAGCGCCTTGATAAAAATAAGGGTAATCAATGCTGGCTTGACCATTTTGCCCATGAACTAAATACTGATTAATAAAAGTGCGTATGTTTTTATGGCTATTATCAACGCGATCAAACTCATTTAGTAAAATAATATCAGGGTTAATTCTCTGAATTATTTCTGCGATATTCTTTATTTGTTGAGAGCTTTGTTGCAATGCATTAGTTAGTTCATTACTAGAAACTTTAGGGTTACTGTTACTTGAACGATTAACATAATTAAGCGCTTCCATACTGACATTAAATGTAGCTATCCTAAGTTGGGTTGGTGTTTCAAATGCCATAGCTTTACTCAAAATAGCGCTGCCCAAAATAAAAGTACTGCACAGTACAAATGACACTATGGGTATTATTAATGTTAAGAAGTATTTCATTATTTTAGTCTACAACCTCGTAAAATAAAATCAGTTAGAAATTTAGTTACATGTTCAATATCATCATTTTCGTAATCGGCACGGTTCATTATGGTCAATATTTGATTGTCAAAATCAGCATAATGCTGTGTTGATGACCAAATAAGAAATATTAAATTAACAGGATCTATTTGGTGCATTTCACCATTGTCTATCCAGCATTGAAATACTTTTGATTTATCTCTTACCCATTGACGAAGATAAGTTCGGGAAAAATCTTTTAAGTGTTGTGCACCTTGAATGATTTCCATAGCGTAAATTTTAGAGGCTTTTGGATTATTAAATGACATACTTACTTTGGCACGAATAAACTTTTCAATTGCGAGCTTAGGTCCATCTTCTGGTAAGATATCACCTATACCTTCATCCCACATATTTAGTGTTTGCTCTAGCACTGCGTGGTAAATGTTTTCTTTATTTTTAAAATAATATAAAACGTTAGCTTTGGGTAATCCTGCACTATCTGCGATAGATTGTACGGTAGCACCTTTATAACCTTGCAGAATAAACTCGTCTTGAGCAGCAATAAGTATTTTATTTATGCTGATTGCTCTTATTTTTTGTGGTTTATTATCTTTTTTCATTTTAAATTTGATTTCCCTGTCCTTGTGGTCTATTTATTTTTACTACTTTTAACGGCTAATCTTATAGATATTGATTGTAGAAAGCAAAAACTTGACCTTTTGGTGTGTTTTTTATATTTGATCTGTTTTTTTATGTAAAAGTAAGTTAATTTATGCAGAGATGTAATAAAATTGTAAAAAACTTTGTTTAAATTAGTTTAATTAAACTGTGAACACATCTTTAGATGGATGACCGTCAAAAGAAACAGCAATAAAACACAAAGGAATACTAAGATGAAAACCCATTCTCTAACACGCATAGCAGGCGCGCTTGTTGTTGCGCTTGGTTTATCTACATCGGTTATCTCAACTGATGTTTTAGCAAACACAACA
>JADGDH010000240.1 GCA_016745015.1 Colwellia sp. | reverse complement strand
TTAGGAGTATAGGGATATTGTACCAATTAATTTAAAAATAGATGGGTTTATAGACCTTGTAGAAAAGAAGGTTTTTTTCCCGTCTAATATGCTGTTATATGCCTTTTGATTGCAGCCTCAATTCTGGAGTATAAATTGACACAGGGAAAAGTATCTTTAGCAAAGGAAGTTAGCTTATATCTTCTTTTAACGTTTTCCTTTAGTTCAATCTTCTATTACTTGATCTCAGTAAGCGATAACGGCTGGCTAACATTTGGATTAATGTGGTGTCCTGGAGTAGCATCAATAATTACTTACTTAATAATTAACAAAACTCTCAAAGGATTCTATTTGGGCTTTGGGAAAATTTCATACCTATTCATTAGCTTTTTTATTCCTATAGTCTCGTTATTTATTGTTTATGGGGCTATTTGGGGAACTGAGTTTGGAAGTTTCAAAGGCTTTGAATCTAACTTTATAACTAAATTATCGTTCATACCTATGATGTTACTTATTCTTGAAGGTAGTTTTTATTCTGGTCGTTCAGCTCTAGGAGAGGAAATTGGTTGGCGAGGCTACCTTACTCCTAGATTGTTAGAGAAATATACTCCCAATCAAGTATCTATTTTTGTTGGTATCATTTGGTCTGTATGGCACTTCCCACTGATCCTTTCTGGTAATTATGGTACTGGTTCTCCTATATTTTTTCAGCTTTTCTGTTTTACTTTAATGCTCACTGGTAATACATATATTTATACTTGGTTTCGTATCAAGTCTGGTAGCTTATGGACTGGATGTTTTATACATACAAGTCACAACTTGTTTATTTTTCATGTGTTCAATGATTTAACTGAGAGTAATGAAATAACACCATATTTTATTGACGAAACAGGTGCAATATTTGCCATTTATGGTTTAGTATTAATTCTAGTATTTCAAAGGTTTGGCTGGGATTGGCCTAGTGGTTTAAAGCGGCATATAAATCGGGTAGCCAGAGGTATCTAACCTCCAGCCCCCACACCACCCTGCATGCGGCTCCGCACAGGGCGGTTCACTAACCATGATGGATTTTGAACTATAGTTCCCTAAGTGATATTAAGCCTTCTTTTCTAAGATATTGATTGCTTAATGCCCTATTTATTCCCTTTGTTTTAGCACTTATCCAAACCCCTTTCCTTGTACTTCCACAACTAATGGCTTCCTCCCCACAAGTCCTCGCGGACTTGCAGTTGCCGTCGGCTAGTAGTTATACTGTCTATAAATATAAACAGGTGGATCTCTTACAGAGGACTTTCACCTCATTAGTTCACGCCAATAATTATTAAGCCACCCATAATAACTTGTGCAATTTTCTGTAAATGAACTAGGCTTAGTTCATATTTAGTTAAATGGAATTACTATTATGCCTAAGCCTCGTTCACAACAAATCAGTTTACTTAATACGCCGTATTATCATATTTGTAGCCGCACAGTCAGAAAAGCATTTTTATGCGGTGTCGATAATCAATCAGGTGTTAGTTTTGAACATCGACGTACTTGGATTGAAAAACGTATTTTTCAATTAACTCAAGTGTTTGCTATTGATATTTGCGCTCATGCGATAATGCATAACCATTTACATTTGGTTTTGCATGTTGATGTTGAAAAAGTGAAAGGTTGGTCAACAGCTGATGTACTTGAACGATGGCATCAATTATTCAAAGGCACATTACTCACTCAAAAATATCAAAATGAACAACCACTTGATAAATTTCAGCTTGAGATGGTTGAAAGCACCGCAGATATTTATAAAAGTCGCTTAATGGATATTAGTTGGTTTATGCGCTCGTTAAATGAGCCAATTGCTAGGCAAGCCAACAAAGAAGATAAATGTACAGGCCACTTTTGGGAAGGCCGCTTTAAATCCCAAGCCCTGCTTGATGAAGGTGCACTCTTGTCATGTATGGCGTATGTAGACTTAAACCCTGTTCGAGCTGACATTGCCCCAACACCCGAGCAATCAAACTTCACCAGTATTCAACTTCGAATAAAATCGGCAATAAAAGGCGAGCAACCTAAAGGTTTATTGGCTTTTGTCGGTAATGAACATAAAGCAAAAGTAACAGGCATTAACTTTAGCTTAAAAGATTACTTAACCCTTGTAGATGAAACTGGCCGACTTATTCGTGATGATAAACGCGGAGCCATTAGCCAAAAAACAGAAAACATTCTTGCAAGATTGCATATTAACGATGAAAATTGGTTAAGGTTAACCACCAATTTCGAATGTGTTTTCACAGGCGCAGTAGGCACTGCTGAGCACTTATGTGAATTTACTAAGTATGTGGGGTTACAACGAGTTCATGGTATAGCCAATGCTAAAGCCTGCTTAAATAGCGCATAGTTTTTACTTAATATTTTTAAACCTAATGTTATTGTAAAATAACAAAATCAACTCGTCTTAAATTCAATAAGTGAAGCTATTTGAC
>JADGDH010000239.1 GCA_016745015.1 Colwellia sp. | reverse complement strand
TTTCATTGGGGTCTATATAACCTTCTAAAATGATTTCTGCTGTTGCTGGCACTTCTAAATCATTACTAACTGACTTAGTTACTTCTGTTTTTGAACCACGAAGTAAACCTGCAAAAGCATACTCTGACAAACTATCAGGAACTGGAGTTACTGCACCTAAAATAGTCGCAGGATCAGCACCTAAAGCGACAGACACAGGGTATTTTTCACCTGGGTTACTTTTCTTAAATTCCTGAAAATCTAAAGCTCCACCACGATGAGATAGCCAACGCATGATAACTTGATTTTTTGACAAGACTTGTTGCCGATAAATACCTAAATTTTGTCTTTCTTTATTTGGTCCTTTGGTAATAGTTAAGCCCCAAGTAATTAAGGGGGCAACATCACCAGGCCAACAGTGCTGAATGGGTAGTTTAGTTAGATCGACTTCATCTTCAGATAAAATAACTTGCTGACAAACTGCTTTTTTAATTACTTTTACTGGCATATTCAACACTTGCTTATAAACAGGTATTTTAGCTAATGCATCACGAAAACCTTTTGGCGGTTCAGGCTCTTTAAGCATAGCCAATAATTTTCCAACATCACGCAAAGCCTCAACATCAGTTTGCCCCATCGCTAGTGCAACTCGTTCAGGTGTACCAAAAAGATTAGTTAATACAGGTACATCAAAAGGCTTACCCACTTTATCAACTGGATTTTCAAATAATAATGCAGGCCCTTTAGCTCGCAAAGTACGATCACTAATTTCAGTCATAGCAAGATGAGTAGAAATAGGCGTACTGATGCGTTTTAGCTGACCTATTTTTTCGAGCTGGCTGATAAAATCTCTTAAATCACTATATTTCATAATGTATTACCAATTTATAAACAAAAAACCAGTCATTAGACTGGTTTTTACCAAGCAATTTAATAGCTTTACTTACGTTTCATTGAATCGAAAAATTCATTATTGGTCTTGGTCATTGCTAACTTATCAATAAGAAATTCAATTGCACCTATTTCATCCATTTCATGAACAATTTTGCGTAAAATCCACATTTTTTGTAATTCGTCTGGCTTAGTAATTAACTCTTCTCGACGTGTACCACTGCGATTTATATTAATAGCAGGGAAAACACGTTTTTCAGATATCTTACGTGACAGGTGTAATTCCATGTTACCTGTACCTTTAAATTCCTCATAGATAACCTCATCCATTTTAGAACCCGTTTCCACTAAGGCTGTAGCAATAATAGTTAAGCTACCACCTTCTTCAATATTACGTGCTGCACCGAAAAAGCGTTTAGGACGATGTAAAGCATTAGCGTCAACACCACCTGTTAAAATTTTACCTGATGAAGGTATTACTGTGTTGTAAGCACGAGCTAAACGAGTAATTGAATCAAGTAAAATCACTACGTCTTTTTTATGCTCAACTAAACGTTTTGCTTTTTCAATTACCATTTCTGCCACTTGTACATGACGGCTAGCAGGTTCATCAAACGTAGAGGCAATAACCTCACCTTTAACTAACCTCTCCATTTCAGTAACTTCTTCTGGACGCTCATCAATTAATAACACCATTAATTCAGCATCTGGATGGTTATGGGCAATACTTTGTGCAATGTTTTGCAATAATAATGTTTTACCCGCTTTTGGTGGCGCAACAATTAAACCACGTTGACCTTTACCAATAGGAGAAGCTAAATCTAAAACACGTGCTGTAATATCTTCCGTTGAACCATTACCACGCTCCATGGTCATTCGATCCGTTGGATGAATTGGCGTTAGGTTTTCAAATAAAATTTTATTACGTGTATTCTCAGGACGATCAAAGTTAACTTCAGTTACCTTTAATAAAGCAAAATAACGTTCGCCTTTTTTGGGTGAGCGAATTTTCCCTTGAATTGTGTCACCAGTACGCATACTAAAACGACGAATTTGACTAGGAGATACATAAATATCATCAGGACCGGCTAGGTAAGAAGAGTCAGCAGAGCGTAAAAAGCCAAAACCATCTTGTAGAATTTCCAAAACACCACCGCCAAAAATATCATTATCATTTTCAGCGTGCTTTTTTAAAATAGCAAATATTATGTCTTGTTTGCGTGTTCTAGCAAGGTTTTCTAGCTTCATAGTTTCAGCTAGTTCAACCAATTCATTAATAGTTTTATCTTTTAATTCGGTAAGGTTCATAGGGGGTTTCTTAAATTATTTTAAGTGGTTACGTCTGAGGCGATTGCCGACGACAGTATATTTCAAATGTATTTTTATCTAATAAAGTAGCCAATAAGGCAATCCATAAAGACAATAGAATAGGAATAAGGGATGTTAGTTTGTACTCAGAGCCTAAATTTAGCACTAAAAGCTAACTAGGTAAAGAGACGAGTTAAAATGTAAGCAGATATTTTTGAAAAATTAAAAAATATGAATGAAAACCTAAAATATATTTAGGTTTTCATTCAATACTA
>JADGDH010000238.1 GCA_016745015.1 Colwellia sp. | reverse complement strand
TAGTTAATACATCGACACTTATCGACACTTAAATGTATTTAACTGATTTTAATACGACTGATAATCAGTTATTATTTATTTTGTGTATTTTGGAAGGATGAGAAGAGTGAAAAGCTACTAAGTTTAAGGGAACTAATATGCAAGAAGGTACAACAATAAAGCGCCGAAAACGTGGTGTAAAAGCATCACGAGTAAAGCTTGAAAAAGCACTCATTAATGCAGGCTTTAAAACTCAAGCAGCTTTAGCAAAACATATAGCGGAAATTGAAAATACCGACTCGATACCTAAGGATATTGTAAATAAAGTATTCAGGGAGGTATCGGTCTCCACATACACCTTAGAGCGCGTAGCTAATGCATTAGGTGTTGAAGCTTATACACTTTACCTCACGAATGACGACATACAATCATCAATTATTTTTTCTCATAAAAAAGAAATAATTGATGATTGTAATGACATTATAAAAATAACAGCCGACAAATCAACATATAACAGCCATTGGAAATATTCATATCTAGCAGTTTTTTTACTCATTTGCTTCACAAGCCTTTTTTTTGCTTGGCAATGGAAAGCTAAAGAAGCACCAAATAAGGATACTTTAATTACACTCCAAGAGCTAATTCCTTCACTGGGTACTCCCTCTGGAAAATATTCATTAGCACTTAGAGCCTCCCCTTCTATAAAATTTATAGCCGAGGAACTAAAGATATTACTAAAAAAAGACTTTAATGTTGTACCTAGAATATACAAACAAGGCGAAGGTAACATACAGACAAAAAATATTGAACAAGCAAGTCAGGTAGATTTTATTGTCAACTTGCAGTTAACTGAATTTGGACGGTTTTGGCTAGTAGAGTCATCTATTATTAAATATCCGAATAAAATAATTTTAGCTAGAAAGTTATTGACAAGGCCAGAATTTTTATCTGTAAACAATAAAAATAGCCAGCAACTTGCTTATACTATCAGTACATTCATCGACAAAGGGTTTCCTACACTACCCAATGAAACCTTACCTAGCTTACCCTATTTAAAACTTGTCGGTGAAGGGTTATCACTCCTTGATGAATCAAACGACTTAAGCAAAGTTAAACAAGCGCAAAGTAAGTTTTTACTAGCAAAAGATATTGATGAAACTCTGCCCTTGGCTAAGGCAGGAATTTGTTTGAGCTATTTATATGAAAGCTGGTCAGGTAATGAGAAAGCACTACTCGCTCGTGCTAATCAGCATTGCGAAGATGCTAAAAAACAGGCAAAGAATAATGCACTAGTTGTTGCAGCGAATGGTTTTTTGTTGCGCCGAACAGGTCGTTTGGCAGAAGCCTATAAATATGTTGCTCAACAGTTAATTCACACCCCCAATAGCGCAGATTTACTTATCGAAAAAGGCAATATTCTACTGGAGTTGTTTCGACAATCTGACGGGAACGACAACTTTTTAAAGCAAGCCAAGCAATCATTACAGCAAGCAGCCACTTTAGAGCCAGACTTATGGAAAAGTTACTTTTTTTTAGGGTTAGTCGAATGGACTCAAGGACATCAACGCGCTGCAATTGAAGCAACAGCTATTGCAGTAAATCTTAGTTCCAATGATTTGGTTTTATCAAACATGGCGGCATTAAGTCTCTGTATTGGCGATATAGAGCCAGCTAAAAGCTACGTACACCAAGTGCTACTAAAACAACCTAATTCTTATATTGGCTTAGAAAAAATGAGTATGCTACATTACTATTCTAGGCATTTTCAATCAGCAATAGATTATCGCCTTAAGTCAATAGTCAATGCTGGTGAATCAAGTGTTCATGAAATGTGGGGAGCATTAGCAGATGCTTATCATTTCAATGGCGATACAGGGTTATCAATCCAAACTTATGAAAAGGCGTTACAAATTATAGATAGAGAATATGCTCGAGGGAATCAAAACCTATCGCATCAGGCTTTTAGATTATATTATCAAATAAAACAACATAAATTAGCTAAAAAAGAGTATCCATTAAATAAATCTATTAAAACAACTTTGCTGTCAATTGCTCAGCAACATAATACTCTCGACAGTTCAGCTGTCGCTCGCATTGCTTTGAGCTTTCACTATATTAACGAGAAAGCTTACGCTAAAGAATATCTTCAATTGGCAAGTGCTCGATGCCCTATCTATTTGCAGCTCCCTGACTGGCAATTCACAACACTGGTTAAAAGTGATTAATTTTAAAATTTAGTGGGGAATGGCAGGTTGGGATTTACGCTGTTATTTTTTGGGCGCTTGCCTGCCAATGTCACCGAAATAAATTACGGTTAATTGTGTACATTTATCTTTCTATGACTTCTTTCAACCTATCGGGTTTGCCTGCTTCGCTAGACAAAAAAAAGGGAAGCATAATGCTTCCCCTTCGCTATTTCAAATAGCTTATACTATTACTTTATAAACTAAAAAATAAAGTCTTCGCTATCAAGTTCC
>JADGDH010000237.1 GCA_016745015.1 Colwellia sp. | reverse complement strand
GATATCTTGCTCGCTAAATTGTATTTGTCTAGGTAAATTACTTAGCTCTATGGTATCACCGTCAGCCAAGTATAAAGTGCCAACACCCGCTGCTGCTAAATACAAACTGACGGGATTACCTAAACCACCAACCCCAACGATTAGTACTTTGGCGTTGCGCAAGGCTATTTGTCCTTGCTCACCAATTTTATCCATCATTATTTGTCGTGAATATTTTAACTGTTCTTGCGTTGTTAACACCTTGGTACCTTTTTTGATCTTTTCTCAAGTTGAAAGTTGAAAGCTGGAATTTTAAGTTCGAAATCTGAAACTCAATAGAGATAAGTGCGTACTGCACCCGCTTTAAACTGCAAATATACATCTTGCAATTCTTTTAGTGCTAATTTTTGCTGTGAAAAGGCACTTATACTGACAAAGAATTCCTGCTCTGTATCCCCTTTTGCGCAACGTGCTGTAATGAGTACTTTATTACCTACAGTACTGATAGTGCTTATTGTGGCGAACAGATGATTCACTATAGAGGAGTTTACTGGCTCTGTTAATGAAAGACTAATATCATTAGCCAAAATGAAGCAGCGTAAGTTTTTACCTGTTAAGCTTTCCCCTGTTATATTTTCTTCTAGTGCAGGTAAATAAATTTCGGCATCTTCATTTAGCGTTAACGTTGTTAAACCATGGCCATTATTTAGTGTTTTAATGGGCAATGATAAGCTGGTCTGTTGATTAATAAAGTTATTTTGAGTAGAGTTTAGCTGAGTAGTGTTTAGTTGGTGGATCATCGAATGAATACCATCATAGCCAATCACCTTGCCTTGCGATAACACCAGTAGCTTATCGCATACTTGTTGTAACTCATTAAGCGAGTGGCTAACATAAAGCATAGGTAGTTGTAGTTTATTTTGAATGTTAAGTATTAGCTTAAGTAAGCGAGTTTTCGCTTGCCTATCAAGGGCACTTAATGGCTCATCAAGTAATAGTAATTTTGGCTCAGCCAGAATAGCTCTTGCCAGAGCTACTCGTTGCTTTTGTCCGCCAGATAGTTCATCAATATGCTTATGTAGTAGGTTATCTAATTCAGCTAATTTGATTATTTCATTAAAATTTAAACGTCGATTTTTACAGCGTTTGGCTGAAAACTTTAAATTATCTAAAACATTTAAATGTGGGAATAAACGAGAATCTTGAAACACTAAACCAATATTTCTCAGCTCAGCTTTGATAAAATGTTTGTTTTTACTGTTAATTAGGCTTGTGCCATTTAACACTATTGTGCCATTAATATCTTTTTCTAAACCAGCAATAGCGCGTAATAGTGTTGATTTTCCTGAACCAGAATGACCAAAAATTCCTGTAATCCCCTGCAATGACAAATCTTGTTTAATGACCAAGTTGAACTTTTCAAAACAAAGTTGAATATCTATTGATAGAGCAAGGTCTAAAGAAGGAGAGGTCATTTACTAACCCTATTAATTATTTTTTTCCTTGGGCTGTTAAACAGATAAATTGATGCCAACAGCACCATAGAACCCGCTAATAAACTGATTGCTAAAATATGGGCTTTTGCATAATCAAACGCTTCAACATGATCAAAAAGAGCAATAGACAATACTCTCGTTTCACCAGGGATATTACCACCAATCATTAGTATTACCCCAAATTCACCTACAGTGTGAGCAAAACCCAAACTAGCGGCAGTGATAAAGCTTGCTTTGGTTATGGGCAGTACAATGTTGAAAAACCTATCCATGGCATTAGCACCTAGCATAGCACTCGCTTCAAGTAGTGGTTCACCAAGTTGTTCAAAGGATTTTTGCAGTGGTTGCACCACAAAGGGCATAGAGTATAAGACCGAGCCAATAACAATGGCTGTAAAACTGAATGCGAGTTGCTGACCCGTTGCTTGTTGCCAAAGTTGGCCGGGTAAATGTTGTGGTGAAAAAGCGATCAGTAAATAAAAACCGAGTACCGTTGGCGGTAAAACTAAGGGCAGGGCAACAATTGCTTCAATAATAACTTTAAAACGATTTTGCATCTTAGCAAGGTACCACGCGAGTGGTGTGCCAATCAGTAGTAAAATTATAGTCGTTAATGCTGCCATTTTTAATGTTGTGAATAGGGCAAGTAAATCAGAGTTTATCATTATTATACCCTTGTTCGCTTTTGTTTAGATTAGCATCAGTGTTAAAGCTAGCATAACCAAAATCAATAATTCTCTGCTGAATGATTGGTGATAGTAAGTAGTCACTTAGTTGCTTTGCCTTATTGATATTGCTACTTTTTTTTATGATGACTAATTGCTGTGCTATTGGCTGATGATGGTTTGCAGGGATAATGACTCCTGTTAAGTTATTTAGTACAAGCTGGCTGTTTGCTACTAGCCCACTGTTAACCGCTTTACTACGTACTTGTGCAAAAGTTTGCCCTATATTAATCCCCATAATGAGTTTAGGCTTGTACTGCTGCCACAAGCCTAGATGC
>JADGDH010000105.1 GCA_016745015.1 Colwellia sp. | reverse complement strand
ACGATAATAGCGCTATGGCACCACCTGACTCCATTCACCTTTAATGCCGCGGCGCACAGAAGTGAAACGCAGTAGCGCCGAAGGTAAAGGGCGTGTGGGTGTTCTTCTCTTTATGTGAGAGTAGGACATTGCTAAACGCCTATTTAGAAAAGCCCGATGTGAAAACATCGGGCTTTTTGCTATCTGGTATTTTAAAATTTAAAAAATCTTTTATATTTTTTTATTAAAGTATCGTTTTTTACTAGCCTTACGTTAATAATTTGTTACACTGTCAGCTTAAAAATAATACTAATAATAATTGTATACAAAAAATGTTGTGTTTGCGTTTTATTGTATATAAAAAATACGTGGGAACCTTGATGGAACCAAGGATAGAAAATCAGAAATGTGTAACACTTGCGAATTCAAAGGTTCAGATTTTATTACAAGATTTAAACTTAGTAACAGAGCAACTTAAAAAAGAAAAAGCATATTCTGAAGCATTAAAACAGGAATACCTCGTAGAGTTAGAAGCTTTAGTGGCGGAGCGTACTCAAGAATTACATACTGCAAACTTAAATTTGCGTATGCAGATGGCAGAAAGGCGAAAAGCTGAAGAACAACTCTATTTTGAAGCACATCATGATGCTTTGACCAAACTTCCCAATCGCGCAATGTTTTCAGATAGGTTGAGCTATGCAATTCGCCATTTGAAACGACACCCTAATCAAAGGTTTGCTGTGTTATTTATTGATCTTGATAGATTTAAGATGATAAATGATACGCTAGGGCACCATGCAGGTGATCTTTTTCTTGTTGAAATTGCTAATCGTTTACGCTCTTGTGTACGTGATAATGATGTTTTAGCTCGCCTTGGTGGAGATGAATTTGTTATTTTGTTAGATTCTTTAAAATCTGATGATGCAGAGGAAGTTGCTAGTCGAATAATCAGTAGTATTGAAAAACCATATGTAATTGAAAGTAATACACTATACTCTAATGCGAGTATTGGGATTGCCTTGTGCAATCAACATTATAAAAATGCTGATGAAATTTTACGTGATGCTGATGCTGCAATGTATCAAGCTAAAAGTTTAGGTCGTGGCCGCTATGTGTTTTTTGATGATAGTATGCGTGAAAAACTTATTGCTACGATGACGTTAGAGCAAGAATTGCGAATTGCCATTGAGAAAGAACAGTTTGAACTCCATTATCAGAAAATATCCGATTTAAGTAGCTCTAAAATTATAGGTTTTGAAGCTTTATTACGTTGGAAGCACCCCTCTAAAGGTTTATTAACACCCAGTGAATTTTTATACCTTGCAGAAGAAACAGGTATTATATTAATGATTGAAACTTGGGTTGTTCAAGAAGTTGCTCGACAATTACAAATTTTACAAAATGTTGCTGAATATGAACACACTTTTATCGCGATTAATTTATCAGGAAGACATTTAAAACAAGTTAATCAGTTAAATAAACTTATTACCTTGATTAAGGAACAAGCATTTGAACCGCACAGGTTAATTTTAGAGTTTAATGAATCAGCTTTTAGTCAACATGAGGAACTTTCTCTTAAAGGTTTACGTAAATTGAAAAGTATTGGAGTTAAGTTGGCGCTCGATGATTATGCTTCAGGTGTATCATCTTTTAGTTTTCTACATAGTTATCCTTTTGAGTTTATAAAATTAGATCGTGGTTTTATCGGAACCTTGAAAAATAGTGATAAAAACTTACCATTAGTTAAAGCGTTACACGACTTAGGTGAGCAATATGGTTATCGTTTAGTTGCCGAAGGCATAGAAACTGAGGATGTGAGACAAAAGCTTCACTCAGTGGGTTGTGATTTTGGACAGGGTTATCACATCAGTAAGCCAGAAAAATTAGAAGTAAGATCTCCTACAAGCCAAGATAAAAGCTGTGCTTAGTTCTTTTGGGTTGTTGCCAAAATTTATTATCAATGATTAATATGTCTTAACACACAAATTTCCTCATCATTATCTGCTTTTACTCGTTTCCTGAATGAGTTTCAGTGTATACTGTTGGTAAATTGATTATAGGAGTTTATTATGGGTGGTATCAGTGTTTGGCAATTATTAATTGTTGCCGTTATTGTTGTTTTATTGTTTGGTACTAAAAAATTGCGTAACCTAGGTGGTGATTTAGGCTCTGCTGTAAAAGGCTTTAAAAATGCAGTAACTGATGAAAAAGGTTCAGTAGCCAAGTCAGAAAAAAGTGATGATTCTATATCAGACAATTCCACAGCAACAAGTGAAACTACTCAAAAAGAAAGTCAAAAAAGCACTCAGAAAGAAAATAGTCAGGCATAATCAATGTTTGATATTGGTTTTTGGGAATTGATGCTTATTAGTGTTATTGGTCTTGTTGTACTTGGACCTGAACGCTTACCTGTTGCTATTCGAACGGTAAAGGGTTGGTTAACAGGAGTACGTAAATTTAGCAATACAATGAAATCTGAACTTTCAGAAGAATTAAGAATTCATGAATTACACGGCAACTTAAAAAAGGCTGAGCAGGGTGATATGGCTAATTTATCTCCTGAAGTAGCTGATTCTGTTAAATCACTACAAGAAGCCGCGGCTATGGTAAATGAACCATTTAAGAAGGTTGATACGACGGCTTTAGATTCTATGATATCTTCTTCCCTTGCAAATTCCACAGTTCAGAAACCTACTTTATCTAAAGAAGAGTCAAATAAAAAGTCATTGAAAAGTGACATATTAGATTCTATCAAAGTAGATATGCCTCCTGCGAAAAATGAAGTTAAGCAAGACAAATGAATTCAACACAAGATTCACAGGAACCAAAATCACAAATACCAGAGAATAATGCAACTATTTTTCATCACCTGCTTGAATTAAGAACGCGTTTACTTCATGCAGTGTTAGGTGTAGTAGTGGTATTTTGTTGTTTGGTATATTTTGCTCAAGATATATACCAATACTTAGCTCAACCTTTGCTAGAAACTATGCCGTCTGGCTCACAAATGATAGCAACGGATGTTGCCTCGCCATTTTTTGCGCCTTTTAAGTTAACAATTGTTCTGTCCTTTTTTCTTGCTATGCCACATATTCTTTATCAAATGTGGTCATTTATTGCGCCAGGTCTGTATCGAAACGAAAAAAAGCTGATTGCCCCGTTAATGCTTGGATCAACTTTGCTTTTTTACAGTGGCATTGCTTTTGCCTATTATGTTGTTTTTCCCGTTGTTTTTTCTTTTTTTACATCAGTCGCACCAGAAGGCGTTGTTATTGCAACTGATATTAGTAGTTATTTAGATTTCGTATTGAAGTTGTTTTTTGCCTTTGGTGCTGCATTTGAAATTCCAATTGCCATTATATTGATGTGTTGGACAGGAGTAACTAGCCCGAATAGCTTACGACAAAAACGACCTTATGTTGTCGTGGGTGCTTTTGTTTTAGGTATGCTGTTAACTCCACCTGATATTATCTCTCAATCCATGCTTGCTATACCCATGTTATTATTATTTGAAATTGGTATTATCATAGCATCCTTGTATCACAAAGAAGATGAAGATCTAGAGGAAAATGTATCATGAGAGTAAATGTTATAGCACTACTTGGGATCTTCACTGGATTAATGCCTTTAAGTGTTTTTGCGGGTGTAAATAGTAGCTTACTCGATGATTTATCTACTTGTTTAAATATATCAAATGATAATCAGCGTTTAGCCTGTTTTGATCAATTAGCAAATTCGAGTGTAACGGTTCTAAGTCCAATTAAGATGAGTGATGAATCTTTATCAAAAATAGAACAGATTAAGCTTGAAGAGGCTAAGAAAATAGATGATTTCTCAAAAGAAGATCTGAAAAAAACAGAGGAAGAAAAAGGCCCAGACAGTATTACTGCTACCATCAGCAAGGTAAAGCAATTAATTCGAGGAGAATGGGTTGTTTATTTAGAAAATGGCCAGAAGTGGCAACAACAAGATTCTGCTAGAATCAAGTTAAAAGTAGGTGATAGCATTCGCTTGAATAAGGGAAGTCTGGGAGCTGTTTATCTATTTAAAGAAGGTAGTCACCGAAATATTCGAGTCAAACGACTTAAATAGTGATTGATGTCGGTGTTAACTTAACCAATAAACGTTTTGATAAAGATCGGACTGAGTTGATTACTCGCGCTAAGAATATCGGTGTAGAACAATTACTTATTACAGGTACTAGCGTTAATGAAAGTAAACGAGCCTTGCTTCTATGTCAAAATTATCAGCAACAATTTCCTAATACCTTATACGCTACTGCTGGGGTTCATCCTCATGATGCTGATGATGTTAGTGTTAATTATTTAGCAGAATTAACAAGATTAGCAGAGCACCCCCAGATTAAAGCAATAGGAGAATGTGGTTTAGATTTTAACCGAAATTTTTCAGCCCCTGAGCAACAACTAAAAGTATTTAAAGAACAAATAAGCTTAGCTAAACAGATTAGTAAGCCGTTATTTTTACATCAGCGAGATGCATTTCAACCTTGGTTTGCTGAACTGAAGCCCTTTGCTGATCAAGTTCCGGCAATGATTGCCCATTGTTTTACAGGCAATAAATATGAGTTAGAACAGTGTATAGATGTTGGCATGTATATAGGAATAACAGGTTGGATATGTGATGAACGAAGAGGGAAAACCCTACAAGACATTGTGAGCTTAATTCCTTTAAATCGCTTACTTATTGAAACTGATGCACCCTATTTAACTCCTAGAACTATTAAGCCAAAGCCAAAAAGTAGTCGTAATGAGCCAAGCTATTTACCTTTTATTGTTGATAAAATTGCAAAAATCACAGCCCTTGACCCCAGCGAAATTGCTTGTCAAACTAGTACAAATGCACAGCGAATTTTTAATTTACCCTCTTAATTCATTACTTTAATTTAGACTATATAAGCGTTAGCTATGTTTTTTTATCAAATATTTAAAATATCACCGATGCTATGTATAGTCGCTTCTGTATTTTTTATGTTGCCTACTGCGCACGCAAAAATTGAAATTCCAGCATACCAGCTAGATGAAGATAAGCACTTAGTTGTTAATTATTTATACCGCCTATTAGATGAATCACAACAAAAAACATTTAATGAAATAAATGATTTCACTGAAAATAAATGGCAGCAGGCACATTTAACAAGTGGTGATTTACTAATTATGCCAGGTAAAAATTGGCTTGTATTTGAGTTGGTAAATAAAAGCAAAGAAACAAAAAAAACTTATATAGAAATAGCTAATCAAGTACGAATGAATAGTGTTGATTTATTTACCCAAGATAGCCATAAGAATATTGATCAAAAAAATATGCAATTGCAACGAGGGAATAACCGTAGTGTTATGATAACTGTTGCTCCATATTCACAAGTAATAATTTATTTAGCAATTGAAAGTTCTACCCAGCTTCGCTCCTCTTTAATGATATATTCATCAGAGGTCTATATTGAAGAAAGTAATGCATTACAGTTTCAACAAGGGGTTGCGATAGGTGGTTTGTTTTGTTTATCTATTGCATTTATGTTGTTATTTTTTGCAACAGGTAACAAGCTTATCTTTATTCTTTCTGGTTATTTTTTAACTAATACATTATTGCTTTCAGTGATGTTTGGCTTTAACTTGTATTATTTATTACCCTACTTACCAGAATTAGTTGGAATTGAGATACCTTTGCTAACAGCAATCTCAGCAATTTTTTTACTCATTTTTACGGCACAATTTTTTAATTTAAAGGCTAAGTCTTATAATATTTATCAGGTGATTAGAATCAGTTTATGGGGCTTGCTACTCTATATGCCGCTAAGCATTCAATTTTCTATTGTTGATAACGTAAATATTAGTATGGCTATTTATGCATTAGTTCTGTTCTCGTTAATAATCCTTGGTCTTTATTTACATAGGCATGATAGTCGTCTAGCGTTATTATTTACTTTTGTCATGGCAGTTCAGTTTATTTTTGTATTAGTAGTCATTAGTTCTGTAAACTGGTTTGATATAGGATTTATCGCTTATAGAAGCTTAGTTTATGGTGCTTTTTTCTGGATTAATTGTTTATTGGTTACCTTTATTTTAAGTCGTCAATATCGCCATCAATTAATAGATAAGCAGAAAGCACAGCGTCAGGCAATAAGAAACGCTATTACCTCAGAGAAAGCACAAGAGGAGTTATTCAGATTACAATCGCAAAGCCAAGGAGAGTTAGAAAACCGTGTACAAGAGCGAACTTTAGAGCTAAATATTGCCTTGCAGGAATTAGAAGATGCTAATCATGAGCTTGAACAAAAGAACACATTAGATGAACTAACAGGGTTATTTAATCGTCGTTTTTATGATCAAAAAATTATTGCTGAATATCGTCGTAGTAAACGTAATTTAACACCGCTAAGTTTGGTGATAATAGATATTGATCATTTTAAAGTAGTTAACGATACTTACGGGCATTTAGCTGGTGACCGATGTATTGCATGGCTTAGTGAGCATATAAAACAAAGTTTAAAGCGCAGTACCGATATGGCTTTTCGTTATGGAGGGGAAGAGTTTTGCTTAATATTGCCCGATACTGACGGTAAAGGAGCAGTAGCTTTAGCAGAAAAATTAAGGGAAAATATTGCTAACCAAGCCTGTATTTATAAAGATGTAAGTATCCCACTCACTATCAGCAATGGGATTTTTACATACCTTCAACAAGATAATGTATTACCTGAACAGCTTTTTTCGAGTGCAGATAAAGCACTTTATCAGGCTAAAAATAATGGACGAAACCAAACGCAAGAATGTAAAGACTGTCTTGAGTAATATAAAAAATTTTAGGAATATGAAAATGAACAGCAATAACAATTTTTTGGGTCAATATCCTGCTCGTCGAATGCGTCGTATGCGTAAAGATGATTTCACTCGTCGATTAATGGCTGAGAATGAATTAACTGTAAATGATTTAATTTATCCAGTGTTTGTATTAGAAGGCAAAAACCAACGAGAAGCTATTGCCTCTATGCCAGGAATAGAACGTAAAAGTATTGATTTATTATTAGAAGAAGCAGAAGAGTTAGTGGAATTAGGTGTTCCAGCTATTGCTCTTTTCCCAGTAACCCCTAGTAATAAAAAATCATTAATGGCAGAAGAAGCATATAATCCTGAAGGTTTAGCTCAACGAACCGTTAGAGCATTAAAGACAAAATTTCCACAATTAGCTGTGATTACGGATGTAGCGCTTGATCCTTTTACCACGCATGGACAGGACGGCATCTTAAGCGAAAGTGATGATAATAAAGCAGGGATGACAGGTTACGTACTAAATGAAGTTACAAAAGATATTTTAGTAAAGCAAGCGTTGTCTCATGCACAAGCTGGAGCCGATATTGTCGCACCATCAGATATGATGGATGGTCGCGTTGGTGCTATCCGTCAAGGATTAGAAGAGAATGGTTTTGTTAATACAAAAATTTTAGCTTACTCTGCTAAGTATGCTTCTAATTATTATGGGCCATTTCGTGATGCTGTTGGCTCTGCAGGTAATTTAAAAGGTGGAGATAAGCATACTTATCAAATGGATCCTGCAAATAGTAATGAAGCCTTACATGAGGTTGCACAAGATATTGCTGAGGGTGCAGATATGGTGATGGTGAAGCCTGGGATGCCATATTTAGACGTTGTGCGTCGAGTGAAAGATACCTTTCAAGTGCCAACTTATGCTTATCAAGTTAGTGGTGAATATGCCATGCACATGGCGGCAATCCAAAATGGTTGGTTGGCAGAAAAACCTTGCGTAATGGAAGGTTTATTATCATTTAAACGTGCTGGTGCCGATGGCATTTTGACTTATTTTGCTAAGCAAGTAGCAAGATGGTTAAAGGAAGAGCGCTAGTTATTATGGGGCAACATTTCAAACAATAACCCTTCACGCAGTGCGCCAGTGGATAATTTAAGCTCTTTAATCTTTAAACAGTTAAAGAGCGCAATTAAAATACTTAAGCCGCTAGCTAATACTGGTGCTCGGTCAGCCCGTAAGCCTTTAAAAGCAACGTTATTAATGGTAATAGCATCAATGGTTTTACAGCAAATCAGTGCTTGTTTAATTTCTTGTAAAAAATCAGCGGTAATTATTATTTTTTGTTGACGATAAGATAAAATTTCAGCTAATGCCTGTATGGTTCCAGAGCTACCAACGGCCGATTGCCAGCCAAGTTTAATAAAATCAGTGCTGATGGATCTGATCACCTGGCTAGCGGCGTGAATTGCACTAGCAAAATTTTCTTCAGTTAATTGTTTGTTAGTAAAATATACTTTTTTAAAACTTACACAACCTATATTTAAGCTAATAGCTTTTTTAGCTGAAAAGTCCCGACCGATAATTAATTCGGTGCTAGCACCACCAATATCAATAACTAATTGCTTTTGTGTTAAGTTGCTTTTGTCAGTATGGGCAACGCCACTGTATATAGTTTCAGCTTCTTGTTCGCCACTAAGTAATTTTATTTCTGACGGGAGAATTTCGTTAGCTTTACTAAGAAACTCATTACGATTTTTGGCAATTCTTAAAGTTGCAGTTGCGACAATGCGAATATTGTCTGGAGGGATAGTCGCAAGGTGTTTAGCAAATAAACTTAAACAATCAAGGCCACGATTAATAGCATCAGTGCTAAGCTCAAGTTGTTCATTAAGGCCAGCAGCTAAGCGAATCTTACGTTTAACTTTACTAACATTTGTAATTTTTTTACTCTTTAAACGGGTAATTAATAAATGAAAGCTGTTTGAGCCTAAATCAACCACAGCATAATGTTTATCATCGTACTGTGGTATTTTGTTGGTTATTGTCATGTTACTAGTTTTGACTAACGGCGACCGCGATAGTTGCTATTACCACCTTGTCTGTTGCCACCAGAACGACCTGAATTTGGTCTATGGCGACGTTGACGAGGTCGGGGTTTAGGTAAATCATCAATTAAAGCATCATGATCGTATTTTGTTACGGGTATTTCATGCTCAATATAGCTTTCTATTGCTGGTAAGTTAAATACATACTGCTCACAGGCTAAACTGATAGCATGGCCACTTGCACCAGCACGGCCAGTACGCCCTATACGATGTACATAATCTTCACAATCATCAGGTAAATCGTAATTAAATACATGCGTAACGGCTGAAATATGTAAACCTCGGGCAGCAACATCAGTGGCTACTAAAAAGTCTATACTACCTTCTGTAAATTGTTCTAATATTTTTAAACGTTTTTTCTGTGGTACATCACCCGTTAACAAACCAACTCGTAGTTTATCTGCAACAAGGTGATCGTAGACTTTTTCACAAATATGTTTCGTATTAGCAAAAATAATCGCTTTTTCTGGCCAGTCTTCTTCGATAAGAGTTTGTAATAGTGCCATCTTGTCTTCATTAGAAGGGTAAAGTAGCTCTTCACTAATACGGGTGTTGGTTTTTTGATCTGGCTCAACTTCAACACTCGTTGGATCATTCATATGTTCAAAAGCAAGTTCTTTAACACGAAATGATAAGGTTGCCGAGAACAACATGCTTAAGCGCTCTTTAGCTGGTGGCATTTTGTTGAACATATAGCGAATGTCTTTAATAAAGCCTAAATCAAACATTCTGTCGGCTTCATCAAGTACAATGACTTCAAGATTTGTTATGTTGTATACGCCTTGCTTCATATAATCAAGCAAGCGGCCGCAGGTGCCAATAAGAATATCAACACCAGCTTCTAACTCAAGACGTTGACTTTCATAACCCTCACCACCATAAACAACACCAAGGCGTAGCCCCGTGCTTTTAGACATTTCAATGGCATCACGGTGAATTTGAATTGCTAATTCACGTGTTGGTGCCATAATCAAGGCTCTAGGTTGATTATGGGTTGGTGCTTCTTTTTGTAATAAATGATGGAAAGCAGCTGCCAAGAAGGCAATAGTCTTACCTTCTCCTGTTTGTGCTTGACCAGCAATATCAGTGCCTTGAAGCAGCACAGGTAAGGATTTCGCCTGAATAGACGTGCAATATTCGAAGCCCATGGCTTCTAATCCGGTTACTACTTGCGGAGCAAGATTTAAGTCAGCGAATTTTGTTTCTGTTAAGTGTGTTTTTTTCATGGCGCTAGCTTATCATCTTAGTTAGTTAATAACTAACTTTAGCGTCTATAACTGAAGATAAAAGAAAACAAACTTGAAATCTTGGCATTAGAACCCCATAAAAGATTTATAATGACATTTAATGTTGAAATTAATTAATAAATTGGCATTAATGCCATAACCAACGGAGAATATGATGAACGATAAAATTGTTCAGCTAACTGATGATAGTTTCGAAGCCGATGTTTTAAAAGCATCGGGCTTAGTATTAGTCGATTTTTGGGCTGAGTGGTGTGGTCCTTGTAAAATGATAGCGCCAGTGCTTGACGATATTGCCACTGAATATGAAGGCAAAGTAACTGTTGGCAAATTAAATATAGACCAAAATTCAGATACGCCGCCAAAATATGGTGTACGTGGAATTCCAACGTTATTATTATTTAAAGACGGTGAAATTGCTGACACTAAAGTTGGCGCATTATCAAAAACTCAATTAAAAGAATTTTTAGATAAAAATCTTTAATGTCAATACTCATAAGTTAATGATCATTCATTTACTTTCATTGATATAGTTA
>JADGDH010000104.1:6119-10663 GCA_016745015.1 Colwellia sp. | reverse complement strand
AGCCCCATATGTGAATCACCCATGTCACCTTCAATTTCAGCTTTCGGCGTTAACGCTGCAACAGAGTCAACTACAATGATATCAATAGCACCAGAGCGCGTTAACATATCGCAAATTTCTAACGCTTGCTCACCCGTATCTGGTTGTGAAACCAATAACTCGTCAATATTTACACCCAACTTTTCAGCATAAATAGGGTCAAGGGCATGTTCAGCATCAACAAAAGCACATACTTTGCCTTCACGCTGCGCTGATGCAATAACTTCTAACGTTAACGTTGTTTTACCGCTTGATTCTGGTCCATAAATTTCAACAACACGTCCTAAGGGTAAGCCACCAGCACCTAAGGCTATGTCTAATCCCAATGAACCTGTAGAAATAGTTTCTACGTCCATTGTATTATTATCGCCTAATTTCATAATTGAACCTTTACCGAATTGGCGTTCAATTTGACCAAGTGCTGCTGCTAATGCTTTTTCTTTATCGTCTTTCATGTGTTGCTCCGCTGATAATTTCTGTAATGTCGTTCTGATGAAACAAGTATACTGTATAGTCGTACAGTATCAAGTTTTTTTATAATTTATTTATTTTTATTTAAAAAACACAACAGACGACACTTTCAACCTATTGATATACATTAATTATACACGTAGACATAACTTTTTTTTATTTTTATGTAAAAAGTTACTCCCAAACTATTTGTGGCTTTATACAGTAGTTTAGATTCTCATGTATCGCGATCATCTAAGACTTTTCGGTGTCATGGTATTACGCACACAGAGTAAAATTCAATGTTCATCTATATCCATTTATCTATAAAAGCTGAGGATCCATTAAACTATTAATTGGATTATTTTTTTCTTTCATACACTATTACTAGCCCTGCCTAATCTTCCCAAGTATCATTAACAAATAAGAGGTGTTTTTCATGAGAAAGCCCGAAGGGTTTTAGTGGGTTTCATAAGCATCCAACAAAGAATACAAACACTATAACTCAAAGATATAAAAACAAAAAAGTATAATAAAATCATGCAAGACTTATCCAAACACACACCAATGATGCGCCAGTACCTTACTATTAAGGCAGAATTCCCTCATATTTTGATTTTTTATCGTATGGGTGATTTCTATGAGTTATTTTTTGATGATGCCAAAAAGGCATCTGATTTATTGGATATTTCGTTAACTGCTAGAGGTAAAACAGGTGGTAATGCTATTCCAATGGCTGGTGTTCCTTATCATGCTGTAGAAAACTATTTAGCCAAATTAGTCCAGCTAGGTGAATCCGTTGCTATTTGTGAACAAATTGGTGATCCAGCAACGAGTAAAGGGCCTGTTGAGCGAAAAGTCGTTAGGATAATAACTCCTGGCACCGTTAGTGATGAGGCTTTATTAACCGACAGACAAGATAATTTAATTGTTGCTATTGCTGAAAATAATTCCAAATCTAAAAAGTCTTCTGATCCTAGCTTTGGTTTGGCTTACCTCGATATGACAAGTGGTCGTTTTGTGATCACAGAGCCGCAAACAAGTGAGCAGTTGCAAGCAGAGTTGCAGCGCCTTTCTCCTGCAGAATTACTGTATTCAGAAACACTTTCAACAATGCAATATGTTGAACAATATAAAGGATTGCGCCGGCGCCCAGAATGGGAGTTTGACATTGAAACATCACTTTCTTTGTTGAATAAACAATTTGGCACTAAGGAGTTAACAGGCTTTGGCGTTGAGGGAAAATTGCTTGGTATATCGGCTGCCGGTTGTTTATTTCAGTATGTAAAAGATACCCAGCGCACAGCGTTACCTCATATTCGAGCAATAATCTGTGAATCTGCAAGTTCTGGCGTTGTGCTAGATGCTGCTACTCGACGAAATTTAGAGTTAACACAGAACCTACACGGAGGTATTGATAACACTTTAGCTGAAATTTTGGACAAAACCGCTACACCTATGGGCTCACGCTTATTAAAACGTTGGTTGCATTTTCCATTACGTGATTTAGCTATACTAGCTAATAGACAAAATGCCATTGAACAAATAATTTCAATTGATTTACATCTTGATTCTCAGCTTATTCTAAAAGGATTTGGCGATATAGAGCGTATAGTTTCTCGTATTGCTTTAGGTTCAGCACGACCACGCGATTTTGCTCGTTTACGCAACACCTTGCAAGCGCTACCAGAATTACAAAGCTGCTTATCAATTTGTAAAACAGGCTATGTGAAAACACTTTCAATGTTAATGGCTCCTATGCCAAAAATTCAACTCTTGCTTGAACAAGCCATTGTTGATAATCCACCTGTACTTATTCGTGATGGTGGAGTTATTGCTTCTGGATATAATCAAGAACTAGACGTACTACGCGATTTAAGTGATGGTGCGACTGAATTTTTAGCACAGTTAGAAAGAAGAGAAAAAGAACAAACGGGTATTAATTCACTAAAAGTAGGTTACAACAAGGTTCATGGATTTTTTATTGAAATGAGCAGAACCGCAGCCGTAGATGTGCCTGAACATTATATTCGTCGCCAAACATTAAAAAATAATGAACGCTTTATTACTGAAGAACTAAAAGAACATGAACATAAAGTACTCAGTGCTCAAAGTAAATTTTTAGCGCTAGAAAAGCGCCTTTATCAAGCGTTATTTGATCAGGTTTTACCTGAGTTAGCGCAATTACAAACCCTAAGCCAAGCAATAGCCGAATATGATGTACTAACCAACTTTGCTGAACGCTCTATTAGTTTAAATTATGTAAAACCTGAATTGGTAGAAGCTATGGGGATTAATATTGATGCTGGCAGGCACCCTGTTGTTGAGCAAATGACTAGCGATGCTTTCATTGCTAATCCTACTGTTTTAACTGAGCAGCGTAAAATGTTGATTATCACGGGCCCTAACATGGGCGGTAAATCAACTTATATGCGTCAAACAGCATTAATAGTGTTACTTGCACACATTGGTTGTTTTGTTCCTGCTGATGCTGCCAAAATTGGATTAGTAGACAGAATATTCACTCGAATTGGCGCGTCTGATGATTTAGCTAGTGGTCGTTCAACCTTTATGGTGGAAATGACCGAAACTGCAAATATTCTTCATAATGCTACCGATAAAAGCTTAGTATTACTTGATGAAATTGGACGAGGCACGAGTACTTATGATGGTCTCTCTTTAGCTTGGGCATGTGCTGAAATGTTAGCACTTAAAACCAAAGCTTTTACCTTATTTGCTACGCATTACTTTGAACTAACCTTGCTCGCACAAGAAATTTCATCTTTGGCAAATGTGCATTTAGATGCAATGGAACATAACGATAACATTATTTTTATGCACGCAATACAAGAAGGAGCTGCGAGTAAAAGCTTTGGTTTACAAGTTGCGCAACTTGCTGGTGTTCCTAAAGTAGTTATTAACCGCGCTAAGCAGCGTTTAATAGAGCTTGAAAATCAAAAGGTTCCTTCTGTTTTACCTGATCAGAGTGAAAGTTTTCAGCAATTATCTTTAGTAGCAAACGATCACCCTGCACTTGATACACTACGTGATATTGATGTAAATGATTTATCACCAAAACAAGCATTAGATTTGTTGTTTGAATTAAAAGCAAAGCTTTAATTTATACTCATATTTGGGTGTAGTGCTAGATCAAAAAACACAAAAGGCTGTAAAGTTACCCTTCACAGCCTTTTACTATTTATAATTAAAGGACAAGAATTACTGCACTTCAAATAACGCTTCAATTGATAAGTTTTGCTGGCTTAATATATCGCGAAGTCGTTTTAATCCTTCAACTTGAATTTGACGAACACGCTCACGAGTTAGCCCTATTTCATTACCAACATTTTCTAATGTTTCAGCCTCATAGCCCATTAAACCAAATCGTCTAGCGATTACCTCTCTTTGCTTAGAATTCAACTCATTAAGCCAACTAACAATACTATTGCTCATATCTTCTGATTGCAAGTTACCCTCTGGGCCACTATTTTTTTCATCGGCAATAACATCAAGTAAGACTTTATCTGAATCGCCCAAAAGAGGGGTGTCAACAGAGGCTATGCGTTCATTTAAACGAAGCATTTTATTGACATCTGCAACAGGTTTTTCTAAGGAACTAGCAATATCTTCAGCGGTCGGTTCATGATCTAGTTTTTGAACAAGTTCTCGTGAAGCGCGTAAATAAATATTTAACTCTTTAACTACATGGATGGGTAAGCGAATGGTACGAGTTTGATTCATTATCGCTCGTTCGATAGTTTGGCGAATCCACCAAGTGGCGTAAGTAGAAAAGCGAAAACCTCGCTCAGGATCAAATTTTTCAACTGCACGAATTAGCCCTAAATTTCCTTCTTCGATTAAATCGAGTAAAGGTAAACCACGATTATTATATCGCCTGGCAATTTTAACGACTAAACGTAAGTTACTTTCAATCATGCGCTTACGTGATGCTGTGTCTCCTTTAAGGGAAAGACGTGAAAAATATACTTCTTCTTCTGCACTTAGTAATGGTGAAAAACCAATTTCACTTAAATAAATTTGAGTTGCATCAACGC
>JADGDH010000104.1:0-6019 GCA_016745015.1 Colwellia sp. | reverse complement strand
TTTCTTCTTGCTTACATTTTCACCATACGCCTGCTTTTTTGAAGATGCAACCGTCTTTGTTGTCACTTTATCACTGGTCAGATTAGAGCTTTTAGTCTGCTTTTTACTAGAGCGCTTATTCTCACTAGCTTTCGTACTTCTTCCTTTATTATTGGCAACTAAAATTAATTTTTGATTTGGATAAATATTATAAGGAGGTGAAATATTATTCAATTTAGCTATTTGACGAACATCTGAATTTGCCCGCCATGCAATTGAATAAAGAGTTTCTCCCGTTCTTACTGTGTATTCATTTGCATTAATAGTGTTTTGCACGCGTTTATTTAAAGGAGTACTACCATAAACAGTGACAACAGGTGCAGGTTTTTCTCGGGAAGAGCAAGCTAAAAGGTTTAAGATGAGAAAAAGACAACAAAACGATTTAACTAGTGTTCCAAAAATCGAAGAAACATTTCTTTTATGCTGGGTGTTAATATCGGTCATTGTCGTCATGTGTAAGCAAATAACCTATTTATCTTAAAATCAAATAAGCTATGATGATCAAGGCAACCAAGCCCCAACCGAGAACATCAATCCATTTACGTAGATTTTTTTCCATATTACTACCGCCCCATTGAATAAGGCCCGCAACAAGAAAAAAACGCAAGCCTCGCCCAATAGCTGAAGCTAGTAAAAATGGTAAAAATGCCATTTGTAAAAAACCTGCACTTACCGTAAATAACTTATAAGGTATTGGTGAAAAACCAGCAATAAAAACGACCCATACTCCCCATTCACTAAACCAATTCATTGCTGTATCAAAACGATGTTGATAACCAAATTCTGTTATCAATGGTTGTATCCAAGGTTCAAACATTAAGTACCCAAGTAAATAACCAACAGAGCCTCCAACAATAGAAGAAATGGTTGTTAAACTTGCAAATCGCCACGCTTTCTCAGGTTTAGCTAACACCATAGGAGCAAGTAAAACATCAGGAGGAATAGGAAAAAATACTGACTCAGAAAAAGTTAAAATAGCTAACATACTTGGCGCAAACTTATGCTCAGCCCATTTAAGTGTCCAATCATATATAGCGGAAAATAACTTCATTACAACAACTCTCCTGGTACTAGCGGCACAAAACGAACAGCTTCTACTTGTTCTTCACTATAGCTATCACCATTTCGAGTAATAATTTTAAGTACTTGTGTTTTATCTCCTACGGGGATAACTAAACGACCACCATCAATAAGCTGCTCGAGTAATGCTTGTGGCACACTTACAGCCCCTGCCGTTACAATAATAGCATCAAAAGGCGCTTTACTTGCCCAACCTTGCCAGCCATCACCGTGCTTCAATGAAATATTATGCAAATCCATCGATCTTAAGCAGCGCTTAGCTTGAAATTGCAGTGACTTTATACGTTCAACAGAAAAAACCTTGTCTGTAAGTTGCGCTAGAATTGAGGTTTGATAACCTGAACCTGTGCCAATTTCTAAAATATTTTTAGGCTCAAAGCCCTTAAGTAAAAGCTCTGACATTTTTGCCACAATATAGGGTTGAGAAATAGTTTGCCCTTGTCCAATAGGCAAAGCGGTATTGTCGTACGCCTTATGAGCAAGTATTTCAGGTATAAAAATATGACGAGGAGAGTTAGCAATGGCCTGTAAAACTTGCAGGTTTGTTATACCTTCAGTTTGCAATTTTTGCGCAAGCAACTCCCCACTTCGCTTTGATTTACCACTTGCTCGACCACTTTTTGTTTGAGTCATCATAATGTTACTTCACTCATCCATTCTTTCATGTTATTTATGCTGCTATGTGCTGTCATATCAACGGTTAGCGGTGTTACTGAAACATAATTATTTGCTACCGCATGAAAATCAGTACCTTCTCCACCATCAAGCTCTTGTCCTAATGTACCGTACCAATAAATATCTCTCTGCCACGGGTCTTTCATTTTTTTCATCATTTCGGCTTTGTGTCTGTGCCCAAGACGAGTAACTTTAATGCCTTTTATTTCGTCGATTGGGACATCAGGAACATTAATATTTAGAATTTGATCAGCCGCTAACGGGTGTTTTTGAATTCGTTTAATTATTTTTGCAGTAATTATTGCTGCTGTTTGGTAGTACTTTTCATGCTTACCAAGCAAAGATACAGCAATGGCAGGTAACCCCATATGCCTTCCTTCAGTCGCGGCTGCAACGGTTCCTGAATATAAAGTATCATCACCTAAGTTAGGGCCTTTGTTAATTCCTGCAACCACTAAATCAAGTGTTGATGAAACAAGCTGGCTAATGCCTAAATGTACAGAGTCGGTAGGCGTACCATTAACAGAAATAAAACCATTTTCAAGGGTTTGTGCACGTAAAGGATTTAATAAAGTTAACGAGTTACTGGCACCGCTACAATTTCTATCAGGTGCAACAACGGTTACTTGAAAGTGCTTAACTAACTCTTTTTGTAGTACTCTTATACCTAAAGCATGTACACCGTCATCATTGCTTAATAAAATGTTCATCAATTAAATTACCTTACTCTGTGTTAGCGTTTATTTGGGGGGCAACTCTTTGTGTACAGTCTTGGTAGTTGATTAATTCACGCAATACCGTAGTAGCATACGAACCGGCCGCTAAGGTAAAGTTAATTTTCACCGCAGGTAAAGAGTCATTAACTGTATTATCACCTGAGTTATCACCTAAATTGTCGCCTGAGTTATCACTAGGTAAAACTTCAATATCAGCATTTTCAATCACTAAGCGAATTCGACGACGCTCTTGTTTTAAACCAAAACGCGGTAAACCTTGAGAAAACTCGTTATGATTATCAGCAACTTGTTGTTCAAATAGTTGTGGTTCAGCACTAGTCATTAATTCGCCTGCCCCCCACATGGTGGCAGTAATATCAACATCTTTATCAATAAGACGCTGTTTAATCGTCTCATCAACTTCATCAATATGAAATACTGACTGAGTGCCTGCTAGCATAAGCACATCACCTACTTGAACCTTGGAAAAAATATTTTTCTTGATACGTTCATTGATAATCTCGTTGAAAATAATAGAGCGTGCTGCTGATAAATACATACCTCGCTTTTTCTTATCTTTAACTTTAGTCCCTGAAAATAAAGCTAATGCCTTATCAATATTGCCACCATCAATACCAAAACGCTGTTCACCAAAATAGTTAGGAACTCCCTGTTCAACAATATTTCTCCAACGCTCATGCAAAGCGTTAAGTTCAGTAACATTGCGTAAAATCAATTCAAAACGATTTCCTGTTAATGCGCCCGTACGTAGTTTTTTGTTGTGTCTTTTATAGCTAAGTACTTCAACACCTTCAATAGTGAGATCACTTAAATCATATTCTTGCTTGCCTGGTACATGAACGCCAAACCATTGTTCAGTTACTGCAAAACGATCTTTTAAACCCGCATAAGAAACTAACTGCTCCTTAACCTTAAAATATTTGGCTAATTCACGGGCAACAAAAACCGTATTAGCGCCTGTTTTTCTGATATGAATAAATAAGTGCTCTCCTTCACCACAAGGTAAAAAAGGTAATTGCTCGAACACTTTAAAATCACTTTTTTGCTGACGCAGTAAACCTGTAGACTGTGGCTTACCGTATAAAAAACTAAGTTCTGGTAACATTTATTTCTCTTAAATACTTTATTTTAACCACTTGTTCTTGAATACTTTATTTCAAATACTATCTTTTAAAATAATAACTCTTCTATTTAACACTAAGAGCTTAGACGTTTTGCGCTTCTTGCAATGGGGGCATTATTGGTGTAATTGGTGTTAATAACACCACACAATGAACAGCAATACCTTCTTTTCTTCCTGTATAGCCCAGTTTTTCTGTTGTGGTTGCTTTAACATTAATTTGTTCAATATCACAGTTCAAGTCTTCACTTAAACATTCTCGCATTGATAGTAAATAGGGGGCTATTTTTGGTGCTTGAGCAACGACAGTTAAATCTCCATTTCCTATTTCATAACCTTTGTCTGTCATCAAGCCAACCACGTGACGCAATAATATCCGGCTAGAAATATTTGCATATTCTTCGTCTGTATCAGGAAAGTGATTACCAATATCACCTAAACAAAGGGCACCAAGAATGGCATCACAAAGAGCATGTATAGCAACATCTCCATCTGAGTGAGCAACAAAACCTTGTTCAAAAGGAACAGCAACACCCGCTATAACCAATGGTCCTTCACCGCCAAATTTGTGTACATCAAAACCATGACCTATACGCATATTTTATCCTTTTATTTGTTCCAGTTTCTGTTGATTTAAATAAAATTCAGCTAATACTAAATCTTCTGGGCGAGTTATTTTAATGTTATCTCTTCTCCCTGAAACAAGTAAACAGGGCAAACCTAGCTGTTCAACTGCTGAAGCCTCATCAGTTATTACTAGGCCTTTTTTTTGAGCTTGCTCAATCGCTTGTTTCAGCTCGTTAACTTTAAACATTTGTGGCGTAAATGCATGCCATAGACTGCTGCGATCTATTGTTTCACTAACTTTCATTGTTTCATTTATATTTTCATGTGCATTAATTTGACATGCACGTTTCATAGTGTCTACAACTGGTGCAGCCAAAATACCACCACTATTATTAGCAAAGCATTGTTCAATAAGTTTATCTATATCGTTATGAGTAATACAAGGGCGCGCTGCATCATGTACTAATATCCATTTAGCATCATTAACAGCTTGCAAACCACTCAATACTGAGTCAACTCGCTCTTTCCCACCTGATACTCTAATAATATTAGGGTTATCGACTAACGTTGTTTGAGAAAAATAATCATCATTATCACTTATAGCTAAAATCACTTTTGCGATATTTTTATGGCTTAACAGGCGATTGACTGTATGGTTTAAAATAGTTTTATTATTAATGGTTAAGTATTGTTTGGGGCAAGAAGCTAACATGCGCTTGCCAATACCCGCTGCGGGTACAATAACGATAAATTGTTGTTTTTTTTCTAATAATAAAGCGTTATTCACGACTAATATCCCGCCTTATTAGTGTCACTTTTTATTGAATTAGCTTTATTAGGAGTAACGCGAAAGAAGGTTTCATTTTTTTTAATCATTCCAAGCTCATTTCTAGCGCGTTCTTCAATAGCTTCAGTACCTAATTTAAGATCATCTGTATCTGCATAGAGTAATTTATTACGCTGCCGAAGCTTTTCATTTATTAACTGTTGTCGAGTAACGTTTTCTTGTAAAGCTAGGTAATCAGGCACACTATTTTTACCAAACCAAAGTCGGTATTGTAATAAACTAAAAACAATCAATAAAAGTGTTGTAAATGTTCGCATGATTAACTAAAGCATACACCTAATGATGATAAAATTAGTTAGTATTATATGGACTTATTATTTATAAGGCTAATGGTTGTTTAAAGTCTTTCCAGTTAATAGCGCAAGAAAGTAATAATTCTCGTAAACTTAAGATGATAGGTCGTAATTTTGTGTTGTTAGTCTTATTTTGCCAACAATGTCCCGCACAGGCAGCCAACATAATTTTTTTATTAGGCTTGAGTAAGTAAAGTGGTTTTTTATTTGTTTCATTATTATCTTTTGTTAATGAAAACCAACCTGAAGCATTGGTACGAAAACGCTTATTTTTTGTATCAATTTTATCTATACAATCTAAAATAACATAATCACGTTTTAATACAGGAACAACCAAGCCAAGCGCTAGATCACCCGTTAAATACCATGAAAAAATTTCTTGTTCTGTTTGAGCTAACAAAGAAAGTTTAGCTGCTTGTTTAGCTGACCAGCTAGCATTTTGAACGTCTAAAGAGAGTGGCGACAAGCCAAGTTCGTTAACCTGTACCATCCTATTAGCTGTACGATTAATATAATGTGGTAAGCTTTTCAAACGTCCTTGCACATTTTCTATGGTGGCTATTTCGGTATTAGCAAGCAACCGTAACTCTCGCTCATAAAGCGCATTACATATTTCAGCAAAGTCATTTTTTTGCTGATTGATTTGCCAAAGAGATGATTG
>JADGDH010000103.1 GCA_016745015.1 Colwellia sp. | reverse complement strand
TGCAGCAAATAACCAATTAAAAACATAGTTGATAAGAAATAAGGCGCTGATATCAGCAACACTATAATTAAACTTTTCTACCATTAAAAAGCCAGCGAAAACGACAAAAATTTGCCTGCGAGCACCACTAAAAAATGTTAACGCGTAAAATAGCCAGTAACGCTTTCTTAAAACAATCTTCTTAGTTTGCTCTGTTTTTTCTTCAAAGTGCTTAAAAGACAATGTTAATAATAAAGTAAATATTAAACCTATACACCCAAATAAGGCGTAGGTTAATTGATATGACCAACTAAACTGCTCCATTAATAGCCAAATACTAGAAAAGGCTAAAAGCGAAGCTATTGCTTTTACTGACAACATTCGCCCTAAAAAATGAGCTGTTCTATCTTTATCAATCCATTGTAAGGTGAGTGATTGGCTTAAGGTTTCATAGTAATGAAAACCTACTGACATCAGTATAGTAGTTATATATAAGCCAGTAACTGTAGGGAAAAAACCAGTTATAAATACTCCAAAACTAGTCACGGCTAAAGAAATTAATGCCAAGCGCTGTTCTTTAATAAAGAGCAATGCATAAATTACCGTAAAAGCTAAAAAGCCTGGGATTTCACGCAAGCTGTGCAATATGCCAATTTCAATGCCTGTAAAATTAGCTTTTTCTATAACAAAATTATTTAACAATACCATCCACACTGAAAAAATTAAGGGCATGATAAAAGCCATAGCTAATAATAAGTGCTCAGGTTGGTTGAAACGCTTTATAAATTTCATTATTCGTTAACTTTGTACGGTTTTAAAAGATATAATAAAAATATTTTACGTTATACAACAAATATTAACAAATTATTCCTAGCAATGAATAATGAGTTAACTTAAAATTATTTAAAATAAAACAGTATGTTATATTTTAAAATTAAAAATTAATACAGGTAATTAAAACGGTTGTTTAAATAAATTTGCTATTCATTATTTTTCAAGGCACACTCAGTCAGCTATTATTAGCTATCTACGTTAGTTATCTATGTTTTTATAGTAAAAATTATTGCGTTAAAAATATTTAGATGAATTATCAAAAATCATCAAAACATCAACACCACTTTAGGTGAAGGAGACAAAGCATGATATATCAAGGCAAGAGCCTTTCAGCCCAATTACTAGAAGACGGCATTGTAGAACTTAAGTTCGATGCTCAGGGATCAGTAAACAAGTTTGATCAAACAACTTTTGAAGAATTTAGAGCTGTAGTTGTAGCAATTAATAATTGCAGTGATGCGAAAGGCGTTATGGTAACGTCTGGAAAATCAACATTTATTGTTGGTGCCGACATTACTGAGTTTTTAGAATCATTTAATCAGCCAGAAGACACATTAACTGCTTGGGCTAAAAGCGCATCAGATGTGTTTGACTCATTTGAAGATATTCAATTACCTACTATAGCTGCTATTAATGGCATCGCTTTAGGTGGTGGTTGTGAAATGACTTTAGTATGTGACTACCGTGTTGCTGATACTAATGCTGTTATTGGCTTACCAGAGGTTAAACTAGGGTTGATGCCTGGTTTTGGTGGAACAGTTAGACTACCAAGAGTTATTGGTTTTGATAATGCAGCAACCTGGATGTCAACAGGTAAAGCATTTAAACCTGCGGCAGCACTTGCACAAGGCACTCTTGATGCTGTTGTTGCACCAGAAGATTTGCGTGCTTCAGCAATTAACATGCTTAAATTAGCTATTAATGGAAAACTAGATTGGCGTGCTAAACGTCAGCCTAAATTAGAGCCATTAAGTTTGTCTGAAACAGAATTGATCATGTCATCGACAACATGTAAAGGTATGATTGCAGCTAAAGCAGGTAAGCATTACCCTGCGCCAATCGTTATGATCAATACATTAATTGCAGCAGCTAAATTAGATCGCACTGGCGCAATGGCTGCGGAAAATGCAGGTTTTGCAAAATTAGCAAAAACTGATGCGGCAACGGCGCAAATTGGTTTGTTTATGGCAGACCAAGTGATCAAAGGCAAAGCGAAAAAAGCAGGGAAACTTGCAACTAAAGTTGTTAAAAAAGCTGCTGTATTAGGCGCAGGAATTATGGGTGGTGGTATTGCATACCAGTCTGCTTATAAAGGCACGCCTATCATTATGAAAGATATTAATGATCAAGCACTTGATTTAGGTTTAACTACTGCTTCGGGCATACTAACTAAACAAGTTGAACGTGGCCGTATGAATGCTAAGAAAATGGCAGGCGTGTTAAATAACATTACTCCGTCTCTTAGTTATGACAGTGTAAAAGATGTTGATATTGTTGTTGAAGCCGTTGTTGAAAACCCTAAAGTGAAAGGCATGGTATTAGCTGAAGTTGAAGGTGTTATTAGTGAAGATGCTATTCTTACTTCAAATACATCTACTATTTCAATTGATTTATTAGCGCAAAGCGTTAAACGTCCTGAAAACTTCTGTGGTATGCATTTCTTTAACCCAGTTAACAAAATGCCACTAGTTGAAGTTATTCGTGGTAAAGATACGTCAAATGAAACCGTTGCTGCTGTTGTTGCTTATGCTGCTAAAATGGGCAAATCACCAATTGTTGTTAATGATTGTCCTGGTTTTTATGTTAACCGTGTTTTATTCCCATATTTTGCTGGTTTTAGCTTATTAGTGCTTGAAGGTGCTGATTTTGTTGCAGTTGACAAAGTAATGGAAAAACAATTTGGTTGGCCTATGGGTCCTGCTTTCTTACTTGACGTTGTTGGTGTTGATACGGCTAATCACTGTACGGGTGTTATGTCAGATGGTTTCCCAACGCGCATGCAGAAATTAGAAAATGATCCAGTAAGTACTTTATATGGTCAAGAGCGTTTTGGTCAGAAAAATGGTAAAGGCTTTTATGATCACATTAAAGACAAACGTGGTCGTCCAATGAAAGTTGCAGCGCCTGTTGCCTATGAATTATTTGCAGCTAACTGTAGTGAGAAAAAAGATTTTTCAAGTGAAGAAATCATCGCTCGTCTTATGATCCCTATGGTAAATGAAGTAGTACGCTGTTTAGAAGAAGGCGTAGTTGATACTGCGGCTGAAGCTGACATGGGCTTAATTTACGGTATTGGCTTCCCTCCATTTAGAGGTGGTGCAATTCGCTATTTAGAAACACTTGGTTTAGATAACTTTATCGCAATGGCTGACAAATATGCACATTTAGGTGAAATTTATCAAGTAACTGATGGTTTACGCGAAATGGCTAAAGCAGGCAAATCTTATTTCACTACTGATGTTAAATCAGCTTAAGCCGAGGAGAATAAAATGAATGAAGTTGTAATTGTAGATTGCATACGAACTCCAATGGGTCGCTCTAAGGCCGGTGTTTTTCGTAATGTGCGCGCTGAAGCATTATCAGCACACTTAATGAAGCAAATTTTAGTACGTAACCCAGCACTAGATCCAAATGACATTGAAGATGTTATTTGGGGCTGTGTTAAACAAACCAAAGAGCAAGGTTTTAATATTGCCCGTAATGCCTCATTACTAGCAGGTTTACCAAAGTCTATTGGTGGCGTAACAGTTAACCGTTTATGTGGTTCTTCTATGGAAGCATTACATCAGGCAAGTACTAGTATTATGTCTGGGCAGGGTGATGTGTTTCTTATTGGTGGTGTTGAGCACATGGGTCACGTACCTATGATGTATGATATTGATTTTGATCCTGCATTAAATAAACATATCGCATTAGCATCTGGCAACATGGGATTAACTGCGGAATTATTAGGTAAGCAACACGGCATTACTCGTGAAATGCAAGATGCCTTTGGTGCTCGTTCACATAAAAAAGCCCATGAAGCTACTTTAGCTGGTCGTTGGGACAATGAAATTGTTGCGACACAAGGACATGATGCATCAGGTGCACTTACCTTAGTTGAGCATGATGAAGTAATTCGTCCAGAAACAACTGTTGAAGGCTTATCAGCTTTACGCCCAGTATTTGACCCAGTTAACGGTACAGTAACGGCTGGTACATCTTCAGCACTTTCTGATGGTGCATCAGCAATGTTACTTATGTCAGCTGATAAAGCGAAAGAGCTAGGTTTAACACCTCGCGCTAAAATTCGTGGTATGGCTGTTGCTGGTTGTGATCCAGCAACTATGGGCTTTGGTCCAGTACCATCAACGAAAAAAGCATTGAAACGTGCTGGTTTATCTATCGCAGATATTGAACTGTTTGAATTTAACGAAGCTTTTGCAGCACAAGCACTTTCTTGTGTAAGAGCATTAAAAGTTGAAGATAAAATGGATCAAATCAACTTAAACGGTGGTGCTATTGCACTAGGTCATCCATTAGGTTGTTCAGGATCTCGTATCTCTGGTACGCTAATTAACTTAATGGAAGGTCAAGATGTAACTCTTGGTTTAGCCACTATGTGTATTGGTTTAGGTCAAGGTATCGCAACGGTATTTGAAAGAGTTTAATTAATTCATTATTATCTTTGTTAATCAGCGTTTATACTGCGTTGAAAGTACTCATTGACTACCGTCAACTCCGTGCTTTCGCCTTGCCTAAACACTGATTACCTTCGATAATAATAATTAGATGAGTTCATCAGAAAACTAAAAATAAAGCCAAGTTTTATGTGTAAAAGCATATCGCTTGGCTTTTTTGGTTGTTGGGTTTACAAAGTTTTACTATTAATTCGACACCTGTAAGGTTACAGCGTTCCTATGATTAAAAATTTTATTCATAAAGGTCTTCGAAAGTTTTATGCTTCAGGCAGTTTTATGCTTCAGGTAGTACTGCGGGGATACAAAAAAAACACGAAAAGAAACTACGTCTTATTCTTGCTAATTTAGATCAAGCGGAAGTATCAGATGATATGGATCTCCCTGGTTTATTTATGCACCAACTTAAGGGTGATAGAAAAGGTATTTGGTCTGTCCGAGTAAGTGGGAATGGCGAATAACATATAGATTTACTGGACGTGATGTTGAAATAGTAAATTATGAGGATTACCACTAATGGCTATGTTTAATCCCGCTCATCCGGGAGAAATATTAAAAGAGTTAGTGATCGACTCTTTAGAATTGACGATCACAGATGTTGCAAAACACCTTGGTGTAAGCCGTAAAACTTTATCTAAAGTTTTAAATGCTAAAGGCTCTGTAACGCCTGAAATGGCGGTTCGTCTTGAATTAGCTTTTAGTAAACCATCAGCCGATCATTGGCTTCGTTTACAAAATGCTCATGATTTATGGCAAACAAGGCAAGAACAAGCCTCATTACGAGTTTCACCATATAATTTTCAAGTGGCATGATAACTTATAACTTGTTAGCTAAATTTACGCTTAAACTAATTAAGAACTACAGAGGCTAAAATGACTAGCATCTTTGAGAGTATTAAGCAGGGCTTAACTGAAGCGGTAGATTTCAGTGAAGGCAATATTAAACATGCTACTGTTCATCAATTTAATCCTGTTGATGTTAAAGGCATTCGATCAAATGTACACATGACTCAAACTGAGTTTGCCTCAAATTTCGGCATCAGTTTAGGTACACTAAGGCATTGGGAACGTGGTGATAGAACACCTAGATAACCAGCATTGGTTTTATTAACTGTGTTATCTAAAAACCCAAGTGCTGTTATTCGAGCTTTAGCGTAAGCAAGAGTAAATAGCAGACAGCCCCTGCAAATCATTTGAATTAATTACCTTCTTTTGGATTATATACTTACCAAAATATGTGTAAATGATAAGTATATAGTTCATTTTTAATCATGGATGTTGATAATTTAATTCATGAACACTATACTTACCAATATGTAAGTAAAAGGTAAGTATAGTATGCAAAGCAAAGTTACCAATAAAAGAAGTGCTGTGATTTTTCCAAAAAATAGAAAAATATTATTAGCGCTTGGTGAAAATATAAAGTTAGCCCGGAAAAGAAGGAAGTTAACTCAAATGCTTGTTTCTGAACGAACGGGTTTATCTCGTCTTACCGTAAGAAATATTGAGAAAGGTGATTCAGGCGTTTCTATCGGACACTACTTAGTCGTACTCAGTGTTCTGGGCTTGGCAAACGACTTGCTACATGTAGCAAAAGATGATGAGTTAGGTAGAAAGTTACAAGATATAAATTTGTTAACGAGTAAAGTGAGTAAAAGCAGATGAGCACTCAAGTTTTAGTGTTTGCAGATTGGGAAGCGCTTGAAGGCGCAACTCGCTTAGGTACTTTAAGAACATCAATCATTAGAAACAGAGAAAGCTTTAGTTTTTCCTATGAAGATGAATGGCTGAGTTCTGGTGCGGCACAGCAAATTGATCCTGAATTACAATTATACGCAGGTGAACAATATACGGGTAATGATAGCAACTTCCGTGTTTTCCTCGACTCTTGTCCTGATCGTTGGGGGCGTGTATTAATGCAGCGCCGAGAGGCCGTGTTAGCGAGAGATGAGAAAAGAAAACCTAGACCCTTGCGTGAAATAGATTACCTGCTTGGTGTTCATGATATGTATCGTATGGGCGCACTACGTTTCAAAAAAGATGATGATGGTGATTTTTTAGATAACAATAAAGAGTTGGCGGCTCCACCCATCGCTTCACTCAAAGAGTTAGAGTATGCCGCACAACAAATTGAGAATAATCTCGATTTAGATGATCCTGAATATCGTAAGTGGCTAAATATGCTTATGTCACCAGGCTCTTCTTTAGGTGGTGCTCGCCCAAAATCATGTGTAGTAGATGAAAATAATGAGTTGTGGTTGGCAAAATTTCCAAGTGGGCATGATGATTATGATATTGGTGCTTGGGAATATGTTACCCACTGTTTGGCCTTAGATGCTGGTATTAATATGGCTCCATGCCAAATACATCAATTTAATAGTGATCATCACACTTTTTTAACCAAGCGTTTCGACCGTACTTCCACGGGTCGTTTACATTTTTCTTCTGCGATGACCCAACTTGAATATTTTGATGGCGAAGATGGTGCCAGTTACATTGAGTTGGCAGAGTTTCTAACTGAGAAGGGGTCAAACACGCAAGAAGATTTAGCACAATTATGGCGGCGCATAGTTTTTAATATTGCGGTCTCTAACTGTGATGATCATTTAAGAAACCATGGCTTTATTTATCATGGTCAAGGATGGATACTTTCTCCTGCATATGATATTAATCCTGTAAATTCAGCGACGGGACTGCACCTCAATATCTCTGAATACGATAATAGTTTGGATTTTAGCCTTGCAATGGAGGTTATAGACTACTTTCAATTATCTGAAGATAAAGCCATACAAATAAAGAGTGAAGTTGTTGATAGTGTCAGTAACTGGGAAGAAGTGGCAAGTTCAATTGGCATCTCTCGACAAGAACAGCAATTAATGGCACCGGCATTCAAAAATAAATAGCAGACACTCCTGCAAATGTATACGCTACGTGGCGATGTTATTCGAGGGCAATTAAAAATAGGGCAACAAGCCGATTTTTTAGTGTTTAATGAGGATTTAACGGTTAACGAAACATGTGATTGGTGGGGTGAAGCAAAGCATTTAAGTGCTTTTGCCCACAGATCTTTCCTTTAAATAAGTGGGTGGCAGAATAACTTATTTTGTCAGTGCTTTTTAGGGTAGTGGGCTTATGGAATAGCCCCTGTAGGAGCGGTTTCAACCGCGAATGGTTTACAGGGAGCTTTATAGCTATTTACATAAAGCCTCAAGTTAAGGCTTTATCATTTATTAATGAGCTGCTATAGACAAAAGAAAATCAGGATTTTTAATAGCAACTTTACACAACACTAACGCACTACCTGCAGGTTTAAATCGCCCTTGCTCCCAATCTCTTAAGGTTGCTACAGGTGTATCAATAAGCTTAGCAAACTTGCTTTGAGTTAAGTGCAAACGTTGTCGCGCTTTTTGTAATAATAACTGCTCAGGTGTATATTGACGGGCTATTTTTCCTGCTTTCATTTCAGCTAATGATTCACGTAATCCCTCAATAGGTTCACCTGCATCATCTTCAATAGCTTGTGCGATATGATCAATGTTCATTTTAATGTACCTCTTTAATTTGTTTCGCGCTTATATTAGCTTGCTCAGTTTTTTTATAAATAGCCACCAAACACAGCAAATCAGCATTCACATTAAAATAAATAACCCGAACACCCCCGCGCTTACCTTTACCGTTAATAGTCCAACGAATTTTACGTGCTCCCTCATCATTGGGAATAACATCACCTGCATTCGGGTTGTCACTGATATAAGTAACAAACGTCAAGCGTTAATCTTCAGACCATATTTTATCTGCCTGTTTTTTAAAAGTGTCGGTTTCATAAACTGTTTTCATATTTGATTATTATACGGGTATTCAGTACACAAGCAAATCCCATTAATTTAAGTACAACAATAGTACCGTTATTAGTGAGGTTTTCATTTTACAGCAAAAAGAAAGTTTTTTGTGGGGTGAATTTATCATGGCTGGCAGGATACGTTTTGTATTGGGGATAATGGAAGGCGGAAATGCTAATAATTATGATATAGTGACTTCAATTAGCATCGTATTTATAAGTATTAATCAGTTGAAAAAAATGCACGAACAACTATTACAAGAAATTGAATCATTATTAGCACCTATTGCAGAAAATCATAATCCAGAAGGAACAGAAATTAAAGCCATTGTAGACCAGTGGCTACATGCCATAGCTACGGATAGTCAATTTTTTTGTAATAATGACTTGATTTTAGCGGATAAATTGAAAAGCGAAATATTAGATTTATTGAAAGAAAATAAACTATATAAGAATCGAAAAGTTTTTTTTCAGGTTGTTTTTGAAAAGTTAGCATTAAAGCCAAAAATTGAAAGTAAGTTTAAATTTATTGATCTATTTGCTGGCATTGGCGGTGTTCGGTTAGGATTTCAGAATAATGGTGGCGCTTGTGTTTTTTCATCTGAATTTGATAAGCATGCGCAAGCAACATATTCTGCTAATCATGGAGAGTTTCCATTCGGAGATATTACTTTAATTGAACCTCAAAATATTCCTGAACATGATATTATTTTAGCTGGTTTTCCTTGCCAGCCTTTTTCTCATGCTGGTTTAAAGTTAGGAATAGAAGATACAAGAGGAACACTTTTTCATAATATAGCTAAAATCATCGAAGAAAAACAGCCAAAATTTGCACTCTTAGAAAACGTTAAAGGTCTTATTAGTCACGATAAAGGGCACACTTTAAAAGTCATTTTAAAAACCCTTACTGATATTGGATATCATTGTAATATATCAAAAGAACTAATTGAAAATGGCACAGCTAAACAAATTCAAACTGAAGCTAAAAAAATGATTATGAAATCTGTTGATTTTGGAGTGCCTCAGAATAGGCAGCGTATTTATATAATTCTTTGGAAAACTGGTTTAATAGATAATTTTAAATATCCTACCCCCTTGGGTATACCGACAAAAGTTTCTGATATTTTAGAAAAAACACCATGTGAAAAATTAACCATATCAGATCGACTATGGGCAGGACATCAACGGCGAAAGATTGAAAATAAAACAAAAGGGAAAGGTTTTGGCTACGGTATAGTTACACCTGATAGTGAATATACAAATACAATTTCTGCTCGCTACTATAAAGATGGAAGTGAAATATTGCTAGCGCAAAATGGCAAGAACCCCAGGAAAATTAGCGTTCGAGAAGCTGCAAGGCTTCAAGGTTTCCCAGAAAAATTCAAGCCTAGTATTTCTAAAACACAAGCCTATAAACAATTTGGTAATAGTGTTTCAGTACCAGTGATAAATGCTTTAGCGAATCAAATAATAAAGTTAATGGAGTAATAAAATGAACGATTTTAATGCTTATCTTAAATCAAGTGACCTTTCATCTAAATTTTCCTGCGAGCTTGGTTCGCAAGGAGGATATGTAAATTTTAAGAATAGTGGATCTAGAGGTAGCGTTAAAGAATTTACAGTTTCCTTATCTTCTCTATTGCAAGGTTTGTATGACATAAAAAATAATTTAAGCTATTTTTCTCACTTAACTAATTATATAGAAAAAGAATGGAGAGATGCTGGATCCGAATATTTTAAAGATTTAGCTCTTAATTCTATTATTACGGTTCAAACAAAGCCTTGTTTTACTACTTTATCGAAATTAATTAGTTGGGCAAATAATGTAAAAGAAGATAAGTTTGATGATAGCACAATAGATTTAAATATTAATTCTATTGCTGTGGCTATACAACGAACTGAGAAATTAATATCTAGTTATACACCTTTTTTGTCTGCCAAGGATGTAGATAAAAAGAAAATTTTTACTGGTATTAGGGTGAGAGCGTTTGCTCATGATGTAATAACTTATTTGTATAAAAATTATCAACAAACTTTATTGGATGAGCTATCAGATATTTATGTTAATGAAAGAGAGGAGCAGACAAGAAGCCTTCCTTTTTTGAAAGGCATATTCTTGATATCTGATAATGAAAACGAAAAAGAAAAACTTTGCAGTGGAAAAGACAAAACAGAAAGGTTTTTTGATCAACCAATTCAATATGATTCGGAATTTTTATATATATCAAACCAATGGTATGGTGACGATAGACAAGGTATGAGTGTTGGTAATTTAAAGATTTTTTTGGCAAAGTTTTTCCCTCAATATTTAATTAAAAAAGAAGATGATGCTTTTGTTTTTCTACACAAAAAAAAGCAAAACTTACTTTCGTTACATCAACTCCCAAAACCTTTCATTCTCCTAGCAGGTATTTCAGGTACAGGTAAAACGCGTTTTGTTCGTCAGCAGGCTGAATTGATTGGTAGCTTAGAAGAA
>JADGDH010000236.1 GCA_016745015.1 Colwellia sp. | reverse complement strand
ATGACTAAATCAGCTTCAACAATAAGTTGGTCCATAGCATCAGTAGTTGAATAAACTGTTTTTAAACGACCATCAAATTCTGTATCTAATTGACGTAAACGTGGTAAAGAACGGTCTAAAATAGTCACATCTGCGCCCATTCCTACGGCCATACGAGCAGCTTGAGTACCAACAACACCGCCACCTATAATTAAAACTTTTGCGGGAGCTACACCTGGAACTCCACCTAATAACGCACCTAAACCACCTTGAGCTTTTTCTAAGGCATGCGCACCAGCTTGAATTGACATACGACCAGCAACTTCAGACATAGGCGCTAATAAGGGTAAACCACCAGTTGCAGCAGTTACTGTTTCATAAGCGATACATGTTGCACCAGAGGCAACGAGTAGCTTTGTTTGTTGTGGGTCAGGTGCTAAATGTAGATAAGTAAATAAAATTTGACCGGGACGAAGCATTTTACATTCTACTGGTTGTGGCTCTTTTACTTTGATGATCATATCAGCAGTAGCAAATATCTCTGCTGCGTTGTCAATTATTTTTGCACCTGCAGAAATGTACTGTTCATTGTCAAAACCAATAGATGTACCACCGTTATTTTCAACAATCACTTCATGACCGTTTACTGATAGCTCTTTAACGCCAGCAGGTGTTAAGCCTATACGGTACTCATGGTTTTTAATTTCTTTAGGTACACCAATAATCATAACTTCATCACTTAAACTTTACTTTAGATACGACTAGTATAAGAATAATTTACTAGAATAACCTGTCGAAAATTATTACAAGTCGATATATAATGCTAATAACAAATCTATTTTTAGTGAATTATAAATGGTGAACTGTAAAGGATGGTTCGATGATAAGTAAAAAAGCTGATCGTATTGATAAAAACATTTTAGTGGAACTACAAAGAAATGGGCGACTTTCAAATGTAGAGTTGTCAAAGCGTGTTGGTTTAAGTCCCACACCTTGTTTAGAGCGTGTTAAACGCTTAGAAAAAGAAGGGTACATAACGGGTTACCAAGCTAATTTAAATCCAACCAAACTAGATTTGGCATTGTTAGTGTTTGTAGAAATAACCTTAACGAAAACGAGCCCTGATGTTTTTGATGATTTTGCGGCTGCGGTTCATGAGCTTGGTGTTATACAAGAATGTCACTTAGTTTCGGGAGATTTTGATTTTCTTTTAAAAACGCGTGTAAAAGACATGTTAGCTTATCGGCAGTTATTAGGTGATACCTTATTAAGATTACCTGCGGTAAGTGAAAGTAGAACTTATGTGGTTATGGATGAAATAAAATCCAGTAATATGTTACCAATTAAGCGATAATTTGTTATTTTACTTCTACTAGCTTTACTTTCATTATTAATGAAAAACTTCCATGGAATTTTAATTGTCTTCAGAATTAGTGAAAAAAACTGACGAAACCAGTCATGAACCTATAAATACTCAAGCTGATGAGTCATCAACAACACAGTTAAGTGGTGTGCAGCGCCTATTAGAAGCGGGCTTACTATTTTTTAGTGTGTTTGCCATGTTTTTAATGTTGGCATTATTTAGCTTTGATCCTGCCGACCCTGGTTGGGCGCAAACAGGTTATCAAACACCAGTTAGAAATCTTGGTGGGGCCGTTGGTGCTTATCTTTCCGATTTATTATTAAATCTTTTTGGCTTTATTGCTTACACTTTACCTTTTGTTGTCGCCATTGTGGGCTGGTTAGTGTTTCAAAAATATCACCAATTAATGCAGTTAGACTACTTAACTATAGGGTTAAAGCTTATTGGTTTTATCCTTTTCTATTTAGGTATAACGTCGTTAGCTAGCATGAATTTTGATGATATATATTACTTTTCTGCGGGTGGCATATTAGGCAATGTTTTAAGTACAACTTTTTTGCCTTATTTCTCATTTGTCGGCAGCACGTTAGTTTTTTTAATGTTTAGTTGTACGGGTTTTGTTTTATTAACTGGTTTTTCATGGCTAAATTTTATTGATGATATTGGCCGCTATAGCATAAGGGGGGGGATGTTTTTAAAACAACTTCCACAATCAATTAAAAACCAATTTGGTACAGGTGAAGTAAAAGTTAAAGAAAATAAAGAGGACATATCGCTTGATGATAAAAGTGGTGTTCAAGCAAAAACTGTTAAGTCAGAGCTAAAAGAAACCGTTAAGAAAAAACATTCAATGCCATTTGTTAATACTAATTCGGCAAAAGAAGATGAGCAACCACAAGAGCCATTTATAGATATTAATGACTTAATGGGAGGGCCTCTTGAAATTAATGTACAAGAACATGTTAATGATTCTGAAATTGCAGCTGCTTTTGCTTCAGTTGAAAAAATTGACGTTGCCGACGATCAGCAACAGCGCAGTGAATTAGCAACTAGCTCTGATACTAGTCAAGTAAACCTAGTTCCTACCAGTGAAGAAAAATTTGAAGGCATGCCTTCAATAGATTTACTTGACCGTGCAGACAAAGCGCAAAACCCTATTAACCAAGAAGAGTTAGAGCAGGTGAGTCG
>JADGDH010000102.1 GCA_016745015.1 Colwellia sp. | reverse complement strand
AAAGATTCACGTAAAATTGCTTTTTCCATTTTGCCGTTGCCGCACATTTTATCTTCAGGGTTGATGCGCATAGCAACATCCATAAAGTGTTTATCTAAAAATGGTACGCGGGCTTCAATGCCCCAAGCTGACATTGATTTGTTTGCACGTAAGCAATCAAACTTGTGTAGACGGTCTAGCTTACGGTTTAACTCTTCATGAAACTCTTGTGCATTAGGCGCTTTATGGAAATATAAATAACCACCAAAGATTTCATCAGCCCCTTCACCAGAAAGTACCATTTTAATACCCATGGCTTTAATTTTACGTGCCATTAAGTACATAGGGGTAGAAGCACGAATAGTAGTTACATCATAAGTTTCTAAGTGATAAATAACTTCTTTTAAAGCATCAATCCCTTCTTGCTCGGTGAATATAACACTGTGATGTGTTGTGCCAATGCTGTCTGCAACCGTTTGCGCAGCAACTAAATCAGGAGAGCCAGCTAAACCACAAGCGAACGAGTGAACTTTAGGCCACCATGCTTCGCTTAAATCATTCTCTTCTATGCGGCGAGCAGCAAATTTTTGCGTTATAGCAGAAATTAGTGATGAATCTAAGCCACCTGACAATAATACACCGTAAGGTACATCAGTCATTAAGTGACTTTTTACCGACTCTTCTAGTGCTTCTCGAATTTTTGTTGTACTGGTGGTATTATCTTTAATAGCAGCATATTCTTGCCAGTTACGTTTGTAATAACGTTGTAACTCACCAACACGACTATCTAAAATATGTCCGGGAGGAAATTCACTTACTGTTTTACAAATTGGCATCAGTGCTTTCATTTCTGAGGCAACATAAAAGTTACCATCAGCATCATAGCCTGTATAAAGTGGAATAATACCGATATGATCACGGGCAATTAAATAAGAGTTATCAGTTTCATTGTATACAATGAAAGCAAACATCCCTTGTAATTTATCAACAAAATCAACACCAAACTCTTTATATAATGGCAGTATCACTTCGCAGTCAGAGGCCGTTTTGAAGTCAAAATCTACGGTAAGTTCGGCTTCTAAAGCTTTATGGTTATATATTTCACCGTTAACGGCAAGTACATGAGTTTTGTTTTCGTTGTAAAGTGGTTGAGCGCCATGTTCTGTATCAACAATAGATAAACGCTCATGCACTAAAATAGCATTGTCGCTGTTATATATGCCTGACCAATCAGGACCACGGTGACGTAAAAGACGAGAACATTCTAAAGCTTTCGGACGAAGTGCATCAGCACCTGTTTTTATATCTAATATACCAAAGATTGAACACATTGAAGCGCTACTCCTTTAATTTTAATAGTAAGTTGAATTGTGAGTTTTTTTGTTAAGTGAATTAGTGCAACAGCACTAATTACTGAGTAACACTTTGCCAGTTCAGCAAAAAAAATCAAGCATAATATTCCAAATAACAAAATTAAAACGTTATAGGGGGTTCTATATCTCTTATTTTTATCAAAAAATAGAAAATTCGATCTTTCTTAAGGGGTCGTTAAGAAAACAAGATTAATGTATAGTTTAATTATTTATAGTTATACCAATTGAAATAATTATGAATTCACTCAACATATATTTATTTTAGGTGCTCATTTGCGAAATTTATTAAGACAAATTCAACTTACCGCTTTTTTACCTTTAGTTATATTGGTTATATTAGGTAGTAGTTTTAATGCTAATTCACAAGAAGTTATTAATAGCCAACTTACCCTTGAGCAAACGCTAGAGAAGCATAAAGGTGACGTTATTTATCTGGACTTCTGGGCGTCATGGTGTGCTCCTTGTCGAAAGTCATTTCCTTGGATGAATACCGTTCAGGAAAAGTATCAGTCTCAAGGCTTTAATGTTATCAGTATTAATTTAGATGCAGAAAAAAGCTTAGCTGAAAAGTTTCTTATAGAAACCCCTGCAAATTTTACTGTTATTTATGATCCCAAAGGAAAAATAGCTAAACACTTCAAAATTCAAGGCATGCCAAGCAGTATGCTTATTGGTCGTGATGGAAAAATCAAATTACGTCACACAGGTTTTTTTACAAAAAAAATCACACAATATCAACAAGAAATAGAGCAATTATTGATTGCTAACTAGGTGAAAAATATGATGTATAAAAAACTACAACTAACCCTAATTATTCCAATACTTATTAGCACAACAGGATGCGCTAGTTTAGGTGTAGAACCTTGGGAACGTGATTTGTTAGCAAAAAAAGAAATGTCTTTAAATGCTGCCCCAATTGATGCGGCACTTGATGATCATGTTTATTTCAGTAAAGAAGCATCAAGTGGTGGAAAAGGTTTTGGCGGAGGAGGTTGTGGTTGCAATTAATACATCTGGTAACAATAAAATGAATAATAAAATGAAAACTGAAAAAATAAATATCAAAGCGGCATTAACTATCGCTACAGCGGCGCTATTAGGTGTAAGTAACTTAGCTCAAGCAGAATCGTCTACAATCAGTGGTACTGAAGAAAGCGCATGGGAATTTGATAGTGCTTTTTTATTCTACAGTGAAGTCGATAGAGTAAGTGCAGGTGAAGCTATCTTTAATGCTAAAAAAACTTTCGCTAACGATGAAGTGTTAAATCTTAAATTAACCATTGATGCTTTAACTGGTGCCTCTGCTAATGGTGCTGTAGCACAGCCAACCGTGCAAACATTTACTCGTCCTTCAGGTAATGGGCAATATGATGTAGCACCTGGAGACACACCACTTGATGATACTTTTCATGACACACGTGTTCAGCTTAATGGTCAGTGGACACAACTAATAGCACCTGATTACACGGCAAGTGGTGGCTTGCACATATCTAAAGAATACGATTACTTATCTTTAGGTATTAATGGCAATATAGCCGTCGACTTTGATCGAAAAAACTCAACTTTTTCAGCTGGCTTTAGTTATTTTCAAGATACTTTTACACCTGAAGGTGGCATACCTAAACCTTTCGCCTCAATGTTAGTCGGTGATAGTAATGAGCCTACTTGGGATGAAGAGTTTGCTAAAACCAGAATTGGCAGTGAGGACGATAAAAGCACCGCTGATATTCTACTTGGCTTTACTCAAGTGATTAATCGTAGAATGTTGATGCAATTTAATTATTCTTACTCAATGGTAGACGGTTACTTGACTGACCCCTTTAAAATATTAAGTGTTGTTGATAATAATGGTGTTTCTCAAGATTATGTTTATGAATCACGTCCTGATTCGCGTATTAAACAAAGTATCTATGCACAATCACTGTATCATTTTGATACAACCGTATTAGATGTGTCATACCGATATATGTGGGATGACTGGGAAATAACGTCACATACTATTGATTCACGTTTTATAATTCCTTTGGGCGATAGTTTTGGCACTGAAAGTTACTTGCAACCACACTTTAGGTTTTATCAACAAAGTGCAGCTGATTTTTATCGACCTTTTATTATGGATAGTGATCCGTTGCCTGCATTTGCCAGCGCTGATTATCGCATAGGTGAAATGACCGCTTTCACCGTAGGATTAAAATACGGACTATTAGTTAATAATGGGCATGAATTATCATTTAGGTTGGAATATTATAGTCAAACATCAACAGACGCTGGTTTTGAAGAGCCAGGTGTGTTGAAAGATGTTGAACTTTACTCATCAGTTGATGCTATTATTGCCCAAGTAACCTACTCATTTTAGTTGTTTATTTTAGTCATTAATTCATTTTAGTCAGTAATTCAATTAATGGTATTACATTGTTTTTGTTAACGAGAAATATTTGAACAAAGCTAATAAAGCTAACAGAGCCATTAATTTAACAAAAAATAAAGACAGCTATAGTATTTCTTTTAATGCTATGGCTAGTCCTTGTGAAGTTATAGTTCAATCAAATGACAAACAATTAGCACAAAAGCTAGGCAATATTATTACCGCTGAAGTTTGGCGTATTGAAGATAAATATAATCGTTATGATCAAAATAGTCTCTGTAGTGTCATTAATAGCAAAGCAGGGCAACCTGTTGCTATTGATGAAGAGACGTATTTGTTATTAATATTTGCCGATCATTGTTATCAATTAAGTAATGGTTTATTTGATATCAGCTCTGGGGCTTTGAGAAAAGCATGGTCTTTTCATGGAGGAAGTGCCAAAAATACACAATTTCCTTCACAAGCACAAGTCAGTGCCGCTTTATCAAATGTCGGATGGAATAACATTAAATTTGATGAACAAAAAATCACCTTGGCTAAAGGAATGGAAGTCGATTTTGGTGGTATTTGTAAAGAATATGCTGTTGATCGCGCACTTATTTTAGCTAAGCAGCTTAGCGACAAGCCGATACTTGTTAATTTAGGTGGCGATTTAGCGGTAACAGGTTCGCGCCTTAATGATGAAACATGGCAAGTGGCAATAGAACATCCAGACATTGATAGCGCACTTAACCGTGATGCTATTGCTGATATGATTGTTTCACTCAAATCTGGAGCGCTTGCTACTAGTGGTGATGCAAGACGGTTTATAATTAAAGATGGCGTACGATATGGCCATATATTAAATGCCAAAACTGGCTGGCCAATAGCCAAAGCTCCTCGCTCAATTACTGTTGTTGCACCACAATGCATTCAAGCAGGAATATTAGCCACGTTAGCTTTATTGCAAGGGTGCAATGCGGAACAGTTTTTAACTGAACAAGATATTAAATTTTGGGCACGAAGGTAGGCTTTCAATATTAGGACAAAGCATGCGAATATTATTAGTTGAAGACGATTTACCACTGGCTACAGCGTTGCAGAAATCACTTCAGACAGAGGGATTTGTTGTTAATCATGTCAATCAAGGCAAATTAGCATTAAGTGCTTTATCTACTTCAGACCAAGATATGCTCATTCTTGATTTAGGTTTACCTGATATAGATGGTCTTGAAGTATTGAAACAGTTACGTGATAAAAAATCGACACTGCCAGTTATCATTCTAACCGCGCGAGATTCTATTGAAAGTAAAGTGAAAGGTCTTGATTATGGTGCTGATGATTATTTAGCTAAACCTTTTGAAATTATGGAATTAATGGCGCGTTTACGCGTTATAGAACGTCGTTTAGGCACCGCCAACTCAGCTCTTATTTGTATAAACGATGTTAAATTAGATACTTTTGCGCATAAAGTTTTTATTTGTGACAAAGAATCAGACAAAGAAACTGAAATAATCTTTTCTAAGAAAGAGTTTATGGTATTAAAAGCTTTAATGGAAAATGCGGGCCGAATATTGTCTCGTGAAAAAATAGAATCAAAATTATATCATTGGGGAGAAGAAGTGCTCAGCAATGCTGTAGAGGTACACATTCATAAATTAAGAAAATATTTACCTGAAAAATTTATTCAAAACGTTCGTGGTGTTGGTTATATTATTAATTCATGTTAGAAAGTACAAAAGCTAGAGCAAACTTATGAGCATTCGCCGTTATTTAGTGTTAACGCTATTTTCAGTGTTAACGTTAATTACTTTTATTGCTGCAATTCAAGGTTACAAAAAAAGTATGTCTCAAGCGGAGGAACAGTTTGAGCAACAATTAATTGATCTTGCTCACACGTTACTCGCTATCCATTCAGTAGAAGAATTAACACCAACGGCCAATACCTATAAAACCATTAAAATCAAACAACACAGTAGCTTTGCTTTTCAAGTATGGAAAAATCAGCATTTAGTGGTTAAAAGTAATAATGCACCCGATCATCTAATTTATAATAATCAATTATCTATTCCAAAGTCAGCTTCAAAAAGATCAGTGAACTTTTTTGAAATTAATTTTTTAAAGCAACGTTGGCATGCCGTATCTTTATCAAAGCAAACGGATCTAAATAAAGCTACTCCAAACAAAAGTATTGAAATTAACGTGATAGTTGCGCAACCACTGCAAGCACAGTTTGCTTTAACACAAACGCTTATTTTAGCTGCGGTAACACCCATGATTGTTGCTATAGCAGTACTGTCGATATTGATCTTTATTATTATTACCCAGGGTTTAAAACCATTACATCAACTTAGGCGTGAACTTAGTCAACGAGAAAGTAATGATTTTTCCCCACTAAGAATTGAAGTGAATAATAATGAATTGGCTGATATTGTAGCCACATTAAATCAGTTGTTTGCTCGCTTAGATGATGCCTTTCAGCGAGAGCGACACTTTGCCTCAGATGCTGCTCATGAATTAAAAACACCGTTAAGTGTCTTAAAAATAGAAACGTATAATCTTATTCAAGACTTAGTTAAACGCTCAACGCTCAGTGATAAATCGCCCTTAACATCAATTAATATTGAAAATTTCAGCTCAATAAAAACATTGAATAATAGTGTTGATAGAATGGGTCATGTTATTGATCAAATATTAAACTTGAATCGTACTAATCCAACTCAAATACTAACGGCAAGCACTTGCTTCAATATAAATTTATTCTTGAAACAAGTGATTTCAGAACTTTATAGCGATATATTGATAAAAGAGCAAACGATAAGCCTTGAAAGTGATGATATTTCATTATTAGCCCATGAGTTTTCAATACACTTACTTGCGGTTAATTTAATTTCGAATGCTAATAAATATACACCTATTGGTGGTGAAATAAGGGTGAGTGTTGATTACATAGAAAATAAGCAAGTTACTCTTTGCATTGAAGATTCTGGTGCAGGTATAGAACCAACGGAATATCAGCGAGTTTTTGATCGATTTTATCGTGTTGGTGGTGATCAGCATAACTCAGCAGTATTGGGTTGTGGTCTTGGTTTAGCAATAGCTAAGCGTATAACCGATTTACATGGTGCTCACATTAACTTATCACGCTCACCAGAATTGAAAGGCCTAAAAGTAGAAGTGATATTTTCTATTCTTGATAATAGATGTAAGAATCAGAACACAAATAAAGACACAAAGGAACAGAGCAATGATTAATGCTTACCTTTGTCGTTATATAAAAGTCTTTTTTATCAGCGTATTACTTTTACTTTCTTTTAATCTCCAAGCAAAACGCTCTGAATACCATATAGCAATAAAAAATCATTTATTTGAACCTGCAAAAATAGTTATTCCAGCCAATACAAAAGTTAAACTCATTATTTATAATCATGATGAAAATGTTGAAGAGTTTGACAGTTTCGATCTTAATCGTGAGAAAGTTATCTTTCCGAACCAACAAGCCATAATTTTTATTGGTCCACTTCTCGTTGGAGAATATAACTTTTTTGGGGAATATCACCCTCACAGTGCCAGAGGAAAGGTTATTGTTAATAATATTGAAAACGTTAATAACGGTGGCACCAAAGTGATAGAAATAGATAAAGGAGGGCAAAATGCTAATTAATACGGTACTTTTGTTTTTACAAAATGCTTTGCCTATTTTTATCATTACAAGCTTATTATTGATTCGATTTTCTTCAGAAACAATCAAAACGTTCAGTGTAAAGTGGTTGGTGTTAGGTTTGTTGTTCACTATTATTATTGCTTTCATACTTAGCAATAATCTAGAAAACATATCACAAGCAGCTGATGGAAAAGGTATTGAGTTATTTTTATCTTTAGGGCTTTTACTTGTTTATTTATTTAGTATGGGTCTGTTTATACTCAATAGTACTGACAGCGGTACTGGCTATGATAGCTTTATCAAAAAACAATTAGCTTTTATGGTTTTTATTATTATTAGCATCCTAAATGGCGCACATTTTATTGTTTATTTGACAAACTATTGGGCACAAGCGCAGCAAATTGAATCAATGCTTATTGGTATCATCTTAGGAGGCGGAATTTGCTTGAGTATTTCAATATTATTTTATTTTTTATTAAAATATGCGGATCAAAATATTCACCAAAAAATATCAAGTTACTTTTTAGTTTTTTTTGCGTTAGGTCAGTTAATGCATGCCATCGTACTTTTACAGCAAGTAGACATATTTTCTAGCAGCCAACCCGTTTGGAATAGTAGCAGTATTATTGCTGAAAACTCAGAACTAGGGCAGTTGCTTACCGTTTTATTTGGTTATGAATCCACACCATCACCATTACAGCTTATCATTTACGTTCTCGCTTTTATCATTCCCGTGATGATTAGTCACTTCACCTCTATTCGCTTATTTATTTGCGGAGAAAAAACATGAATACCTCTTCATTTTTAAGGTTAAATTTTTTCCTTATTATGGCAAGTTTTAGTCTTTTTATCAGTCTTTGCTCAACCGTTTATGCTGATGGCGTTGTTGTTGATAAAGTTTATCACCCTTATGTTTTACCTAACGAACGAGAAGTTGAATGGCGATTATTTTCACATAAAGAAAGTGAAAATAATAAATTAGCACAGCGAATTGCTTATGGGCAGTCAGTTACTGAAAATTTAATGCTAGAACTTTATCTTGTCGGTGAACGAGATGTAAATAATGATTTTAGTTTAACTTCCTATGAACTTGAAGCGCGTTGGATGTTAACAGAGCAGGGCGAGTATTGGGCTGATTGGGGCTTACTTTTTGAAATAGAAAAAGAGAAACAAAAACAAAACTGGGAAGTGACTTCGGGTGTTTTAGTTGAAAAAGAATTTGGCCGAACTAGCCTTACCTTAAACGCTTTTATTATTTATGAATGGGGGAATACTATTGTCAGTGAGTTTGAAACTGAGTTTCGTTTAAAATATCGTTATCGTTATCTTGAACAGTTTCAACCTGCTATTGAATTGTATTCTGGCGAAAACTACCTTGGTATTGGACCAGCATTTATGGGCCTACAACGCTTTAGTAATCAAAAGCAACTTAAGTGGGAACTTGGGTTTATCACAGGCGTTGATAGTCGTAGTAAAGGGCATGTGTTAAGGGTTGCTATAGAATATGAGTTTTAGCTGTTAAAACTAGATGCATGCTCATGTTACCTCGAAATACAAGGCGTTTATTTTATTAATAATAGTAATAGATAATTGACTTGTATCATGTTTTAAAGCATCTTTAGTGAAAATAGAATCTTATGAATCTAATCCAAAAACAAACCAAGAAATTAATTAAATGAAAAAACTAAAAAATGAAGCCGAATTATTAAAAAAAGCGCTAATTATTGGCGAAAAGTATGCAATTAACCGTGGTTACAAAAGTTTTTCTGCCACTAACTCAGCAAAAGATAAAATTGAAAGTCTTTATCGTTTATTGGTTAATGACAAGTTGATACAGCCACTAGCTGTTGATAATGAAGATCAGCCTAATATGAAACATAAATTAGCGTTATGGATAGCAAAACAATTACCTGAAGGTCATGCTTTACTGAGTTAATGGTCATTATAAGTTGAATCTGCGGATTAATTAACAAGTACTTATTTAATAGGCACTTATTTAACCAATGCCATGTTTCGTCATAATTAAACATAAATATGCCATAATCTCTGCACTGTAAAAACATAATGTATCTTCATGATAGTGCTTTACTTAACGTAGAGCCTATTATGAAAAACACCATAAGCTTAGCACCACCAAATTCTATTTTTTCCATTGTTATTTGGTTTTTTATTCTTCTATTAATGACTCATTTAATTGCTATGGGCAAAGTCACTGCTCAAGAATATAAAATAAAAAAGATTCCATATCAAAACATTACATCAGGAAGCTTGTACTTTAAAAGCGATGAGGGGTATTTCCCTGCATTAACACAAAACAGTGACTATCAAGTGAGTGTAAATGGCTTGCTTGCGCGTGTTAATTTTACTCAAACCTTTAAAAATTCAAGTAACAATTTCTTAGAAGCCGTTTATGTTTTTCCTCTTGTTGACGATGCCGCAGTAGATTCAATGATAATGGAAATAGGTGAGCGTCGCATCATTGGTAAAATCAAAGAAAAACACCAAGCACAAAAGCTTTATACAAAAGCTAAGGCACAAGGTAAAAAAGTAAGTTTGGTTTCCACGCAACGACCTAATTTATTTACAACAAAGCTTGCTAATATTGCGCCAGGCGAAACAATAAAGATTTCATTAAGTTACTTACAGTCTATTGCGCTTAACGATGAAACATTTTCGTTAAGAATTCCATTAACACTTACCCCTAGATTTATTCCCTCACCGCTTGCGCTTGGCAGCAATATCATCAGTAATACACGCAGTAATGACGACACCAATAGTAATGAAAAAATGAAACCAACAAAAATTAATGCACATGGTTGGGCGGTTAATAATGCAAGGGTTATTGATGCCAGTGAAATAACGCCTTTTCAAATAAGAGAAGAAACATTAAATAAGCATGAAGATCAAAGTCATCAACAAACCGTAACCTTGTCGGTTGATTTAAATACGGTCTTACCACTTGCTAATATTGCTAGTCGTTATCATAAAATTAATAAAACGCAATCAATTAACAAGTTGTCAATATCACTTGCTGATGAAGAAACATTACTCAATCAAGATTTTGTTTTGCAGTGGCAATTAGCGCAAGGTGAAGTTCCTAAAGCTGCATTTTTTCAACAGTCAGAACATATTCCAGCTCCCACTACAAATAACATTCAAACTCAAGAAGGTTATCATTATGGTTTATTAATGCTGATGCCGCCTAAGCATGACTATGCTGAAACAATAAACAAAGAAGTTATTTATATTATTGATACATCAGGCTCTATGGGAGGCGTTGCTATAAGACAAGCCAAGCAGTCACTTATCACCGCACTTGATTTATTAAGCCGTTATGACAGTTTTAATATTATTTCTTTTAATGATGACATCCATAAGCTGTTCTCGCTAAGCGAGTTTGCAAGTACAAATAATATTAAGCAGGCAAAGCATTGGCTTTCAAATTTAGAGGCGGGCGGTGGAACTAATATGTATCCCGCAATTGAACAAGCTTTAAAATCACCCAA
>JADGDH010000101.1 GCA_016745015.1 Colwellia sp. | reverse complement strand
AATTACTCTTGTTCTTCATTGCCCGATATAACAACTTGGTTACGACCATAATCTTTCGCTAAATAAAGCGCATTGTCTGCTTCATTCATTTGTTGCGAAAGTCCATCTTTACTGTCGAATACAACACCGATACTAATAGTTATAGATATTTGGGTGTCGGCTGCTGGCAATGTTGACACCGCAATTTCACGACGAAAATCATCTAATTTATTATAAAGTTGATCTACATCTAAGCCATGTAATAATACCGCGAATTCTTGTCCGCCCATACGAGCAGTTAAACCTGCCCCAAAATGCTTACGCATATACAAAGCCAATACTTTCAATACTTGATCGCCAGCCTCATGACCATAATTATCATTTACCTTTTTAAAATCATCTATATCAAGCACGGCTAAGCAGTAAGATATATCTCGTTTAACGTATTCAGTAATACGTTGTTCCGCGCTACGAAAAAAGGCTCTGCGGTTTGATAACTCGGTTAAATAATCTGTATTCGCTGCATGTTGCATTTGAGTAATATTATTCAAACTTTCGATATTTTGAGTAATACGACAATAAAACTCTTCTGGACAGAAAGGCTTGCGCAAAAAGTCATCTGCACCATTTTTAATAAAACGCGCTGAATGAATACCACTTACAGCGCCTGAAATGCCAATAATGGCTAACTGCTCTCGAGTGTATTTTTTACGAATTTCATTGGTTAAAATAATCCCGTCCATCTCTGGCATTTCTAAGTCGGTAATCACCATTTTAATATCTTTATGCTGTTTCAGCCTTTCTAATGCTTGAACTCCGTTATTAGCGGTGTGAACGATAAAGTTTCTACGTTTTAATAATTCAACAATATGTCTACGGGCAGTAGCAGAATCATCTACCACTAAAATAGCATTACTGCTGTTAGTTTGTTGCCAATACAATACTCGCTTTAAATACAAAAACGCTTGGCTGTTTTCTTTAGGAATGTAGTCAATTACTGGCTGATCTAAGATTTTTTGTCTGGTTGCATCATCCATTTTACCTGTCATAACAACACTAGGAATTCCGTGAGATAATACACAGGGTATTGCTTCACCATCAATAGCATCAGGCAAGGCATAGTCAACTGTAGCGGCAAAAAAATCAGTGTCACCAGAAAGAATTTCTTCAACTTGTGCCAACGTTGTCGCTAGTACAACTTCATAGTTCAATGATTGTGCAATTTGTTTAATAACAGTTGCAATGGGTTTACTGTCTTCTACAACTAATAATTTCAGTGACATTTTTTGACCCTTATAAATTTTTTTCTTAATCGCAAACTACACTGCTTGCAAATTTGCATATTCAACCACTAGCCATTTGCTACCCACATCGGCAAAATTAACTTGAATTCGAGCTTGAGCACCAATCCCCTCATAGTTTAGTACTGTACCTTCACCAAATTTAGTGTGCTTTACTTGCTGACCTAACTTAAAACCACTGTTAGCAAACGTTTCTAAAGTAAAGGTATTAGAAAATTTACCAGCTGCTTTGGGTTTAGTTACTTGGCTTTGCATGCGAACTTCGTCTATACATTCTTCAGGTAACTCACGTAAGAAGCGACTTGCTTTATGAAATTTTTCTTGACCATAAATACGACGACTTTCTGCATGGCATAAGTATAGTTTATTCATAGCTCTTGTCATGCCAACATAACATAAGCGCCGTTCTTCTTCTAAACGCCCTATTTCTTCTACTGATTGCTGTGATGGAAACATGCCTTCTTCAAGGCCAGCAATAAACACTAAAGGAAACTCTAACCCTTTCGCTGAATGCATAGTCATTAACTGCACTGCCGATTCAAATTCATCTGCTTGTGACTCACCTGACTCTAGTGCCGCATGAGTTAAAAAGGCAGTTAATTTCGTTGGTTCTTCGATTATCTCTTGATCAGATAAGGGTATACTCTCAAAGGTTTGGCAAGCTGTTACTAACTCATTCAGGTTTTCAATGCGTTGCTCTGCCCGCTCGCCTTTTTCAGCTTGATACATGGCTTTTAAGCCTGAGTGTTGAACCACAAAGTTGGCTTGCTGATCTAAATCTAAATCTGTTGAATCATCTTCTAATTGATCGATAAGGTTAATAAAGTTAGTAATAGTTTTTGCGCTGCGCCCTTTAAGCTGCTCAGCCTGTAACATTTGCTGACACGCTTGCCATAACGTCACTTGTAAACTTTTTGCTGCATCACGTATCAACCCAACGGTTTGATTGCCTATACCACGAGTAGGTGTGTTAATAATACGTTCAAAAGCAGCATCATCATCTCTGTTATTAATAAGTCGTAAGTAAGCTAAAGCATCTTTGATTTCTTGACGTTCAAAAAAGCGTTGCCCTCCGTAAATACGATACGGTAGTTGTTTTTGTAATAACGCTTCTTCCATCAAGCGTGACTGAGCATTAGAGCGATATAAAATCGCTACTTCATCAAGCTTCCCCCCTTCATCACGCCATTTTTTAATACAGCCAACAATAAAGCGCGCTTCATCTATTTCATTAAAAGCGGTATAAACTGATATTTTTTCGCCCGCTTTATCATCAGTCCATAATTCTTTACCTAACCGGTTATTATTATTGCTAATCAATTGGTTTGCGGCATTTAAAATATTAGCGGTTGAGCGGTAATTTTGTTCTAAACGAATAGTTTTGGTGTCATCAAATTCATTAGTAAAGCGCTCAATATTTTCAATACGTGCACCTCGCCAGCCATAAATTGATTGATCGTCATCACCAACAATCATAACGTTAGATTGAGCGCGACCTAACAGTGTTAACCAAGCATATTGAATGGCATTGGTATCTTGAAATTCATCTACTAAGATATGACCAAAACGTTGCTGATAGTGTGATAATAATTCAGGGTTATTTAACCAAAGTTCATGGGCGCGTAATAATAATTCGGCGAAATCTACAAGACCAGCGCGATCACACGTTTCTTGATAAGTTTTATATACCTTAACAAACAAAGCTTCACTTGGGTCAAACTGATCATCAATATGTTCGGGCCTTAATCCTTCATCTTTTTTTCCGTTGATATACCAAACAAATTGTTTGGCTGGCCATTTTTTTTCATCTAGCGCTAATGAACGAATAATACGTTTAATTAAGCGTAACTGGTCATCGCTATCAAGCACCTGAAAACTTTGTGGTAATTTTGCTTCTTGAAAATGCATGCGCAATAAACGATGTGCTAAGCCATGAAAGGTACCTATCCACATGCCATGCGTGTTACCTCCTGTAACTTGCTCAACTCTGGCACGCATTTCAGCTGCGGCTTTATTAGTAAAAGTTACCGCTAAAATAGAGTGAGGTGCTGCTTGCTCAACTTGCATCAACCACGCAATACGCTGTACTAATACACGCGTTTTACCAGAGCCTGCGCCAGCTAGCACCAACATGTTTTGTTTTGGCGCTGCAACAACTTCACGCTGTTTATCGTTTAAAGAGTCGAGTAATTCTGAAACATCCATCAATAAAACCTTTTAAAGGAGTAAATACCGTATATTTAAAACTAGAATACAGTATATCACTGGATTTATATACAGTCTGTTGAAAGCCAACTATATTTTAAGTTTATAACTGCTCAAGTTGATTGAGATTATTCAGTTCAATATGAGGTAGTACTGAAATTGGCTTGCCAACATCATAAAGTGATAACCATGCTGTCTGGCAACCTGCAAGCAGTGCACCTTGAATATCAGCGCGACCGCAGTCACCTACATGTAATAATTCTTGTGGTTTAATAGCGAGTTGATGACAAGCTAAATCAAACATATTGCTCGTAGGTTTTTGCTTTAGCAAGGTGCCATCTGCTTGCCACCCTGCATGATAAATATGTTGAAAATAGTGCGAAATACCTAACGCCTTGGTATCAACATTACCATTACTGATTGCCACCAGCGGATATTTTTTACTTAAATCGGCTAATAATTGCTTACTGGGTGCAGGTACAACAAAATCACTTCGCAAACTAATAAAATAATCAAGAGCAGCTTGTGCCATTTGTTGAGAAACCTCATTGCTAAAGCCGAGAGCAATAAAACCAATACGATAAGTAACTAAACGCACTTGTACTACATCATGAGCTAGTTCAGGCTGTTTTGAAATAGCTTGATGGCGAAAGTGATACCAAAAATGATGATCTAATATTTTATGTTGGCCGAGTATTTTATTCTTAATAGCGGCTAAATTAGCAAAGTAAGCAATCATCTTTTTTTCGATTGCCAACATCACAGGTTTATTGCTGTAGAGGGTGTCATCTAAATCAAAACTTATCGCTTTAATATTCGATAGGCGTCGGTAAAATTTCATATTTGCCTGTAGAATTATATAGCTAAATGCTGTTTCAATAATTTAGCCACTAACCCCTTAAACTGACTTAACAACAAGGTGTCCATGCGCGGATCAAAATGATGGGCATCATCGCTACTAATAGCTAAAAACCCTAACTCTTTTTCTTCGTAAGCAAGTTTTACTAAAACTACCGAGCCAGTACAGTTATGAGAGAAAATTAATTGCTGTTCACTTTGCTGCAAGCGACCAAAATAATAATCACTATTTTCCAACCGATTTTGCATAACCCCCTGACAATCATTTTTCGACAAACAGTCATGCTCAATAGCAACAGAGTCTACTAAGTATAATTTGAAGGCAGATAATGACAGTAGCTCAGTTGTTGCTTGTGCTAAACAATCGAGTAATTCGCTAGCCGATTGGCAATCAATCAAGCGTAAATACAAGTTGCTATAGAGCATAAATAAACTTTCATTATGACTAGCGACTGACATTAACTGCGTAATTTCATCTTCTAAATTATGTATTTTTTGTCTTAGTTGTTGTTGCTGTCTTTCCACTAATGAGACCGTACCTCGTTGTGAATCTGGCAGCCTTAACCCTGTCATCAATTCATTGTTACGGCTGAAAAAATCTGGGTTATCTTGTAGGTAAGCACTAACTAACTCGTCGGTTAATGGTAAATCATCAGTATTCATTATTGTTTGTTCACTTTTCATAAAATCTTCTTTATATATGATTATAATTATATAGATAGTTGTCCGTCGAAAACATGTGTTGCTGGGCCTGACATTTTTACGGGATGCCCAGGTCCCTTCCAATAAATTCTTAACTTTCCGCCTGGTAATTCAACCGTAACCTGTCTATTTAACTTATTTTGCATTTGACCAATGACAACTGCTGCACAAGCACCGCTACCACAAGCAAGTGTTTCCGCTGCGCCGCGTTCATAAACACGTAGTTTTATTTGATTAGCCGCAACGACTTCCATAAAACCAACATTAGCATGCTCAGGAAAGCGTTCATGCAATGATAGCTCCTTACCTAAACGGGCAACTGGCGCTTCAAGTACATCATCTACCGTGACAACACAATGAGGGTTGCCTAATGAAACAGCTCCACAAAGAACTGTTTCTGATTCACTACGTAAAATATATGTACCTTCGGCTTTTTGTGCAGTAAATGGAATTTTAGCGGGCTCAAATTCTGGCACTGGCATGGCCACTGAAATATTACCATCACGTTCAATAAACAAGGTCATTTTACCTGATGCAGTTGAGACACGAATTTTATTTTTATTACATAAGCCTTTCATGCGCACAAACCGAGCAAAACAACGTGCGCCATTACCACATTGGTTAACCTCACTACCGTCAGCATTAAAAATTCGATAATGAAAGTCTAAATCTGGATCATACGGCGGCTCAACTATTAGTAACTGATCAAAACCGACACCAAAATTTCTATCTGCCAGTTTTGCTATTTGCTCATTAGATAAGTAAACATTTTGAGTTACATTATCCAACACTAGAAAGTCGTTACCTAAGCCATGCATTTTTGAAAAATTAACTAGCATTACGGCTGCTTCTTCTTGATTTTATCTGTGCTCTGCTGAGGTTTATCTACTGTAGAATTTTGCGTGATTTCTTGCGCTTCAGCTTGGTATAAATCACCTTTTGAGCCGCAAGCAGAGGTGAGTATGCTCATTAAAAAGCATAAAAACAAAAAACAAAAATATTTAATAGTGTGCATGATTACCAATTTTTACCATGAAAGTCGTTTAAATCAAGCTTTTCAACTTGATTTTATTTATTGTGAGTCTATATTTATCTCCGTTGATTGGTATTATACTCATATGCTGATTCCTCAAACAACTAAAGAAAGCCAATGAACGATAGCCAATATAATTTAATCGCAGAAGATCTATTACTTGCTGTTGAAGAAGCAATTGAAGATTGTGGCGTTGATATAGACTATGAAGGCGTTGGCGGCTTATTAACACTCTCATTTAAAAATACCACTAAAATCATTATTAATAAGCAAGCGCCTTTACATGAGATTTGGGTTGCAACAAAATTTAATGGCCATCATTTCACCTATTCTGACAGCACACAAGTGTGGACAGATAAACGTGGTGGTGGTGAGTTTTGGCAATTTTTATCAAACGCAGTTAGTACACAGGCCGAGACAGAAATAACCCTATCCGCAGAATAATGAGAACAAGACAAATGACAACAGTAAGAATAGCAACTCGTAAAAGTGCCCTCGCCTTATGGCAAGCAGAATATGTAAAAGCACAATTAGAACACTTTCATCAAGACATTAACGTTGAACTCGTTCCAATGACAACCAAGGGCGATATTATTTTAGATACACCACTGGCAAAAGTTGGCGGTAAAGGGCTTTTTGTTAAAGAATTAGAAGTCGCAATGCTAGAAGGCAGAGCAGATATCGCTGTGCATTCAATGAAAGATGTTCCTGTAGATTTTCCCGAAGGCTTAGGCTTAGAAGTTATTTGCCCACGAGAAGATCCTCGTGATGCTTTTGTCTCTAATACTTTCTCAACACTAAGTGATTTACCTCAAGGCGCTATAGTGGGCACTTCAAGTTTACGTCGTCAATGTCAATTAAAAGCCAAACGTCCTGATCTTGATATTCGTGATTTACGCGGTAACGTTAATACTCGCTTAAGAAAACTTGATGAAGGTCAATATGATGCGATTATATTAGCTGCTGCTGGTTTAATTCGTTTAAAAATGAATGAACGAATTGCTCAGTACATTGAACCTGAAGAAATGTTACCTGCTAACGGCCAAGGCGCAGTTGGTATTGAATGTCGCATTAATGATAGTAAAATTAAAACTTTACTAAAGCCTCTTGAATGTGCCACAACGCGAGTACGAGTATTGACAGAGCGAGCCATGAATAAAGCGCTTGAAGGTGGTTGTCAGGTGCCTATTGCTAGTTACAGTATTATTTCAGAAGATGGTAAAAAAGTTCATTTACGTGGTTTAGTGGGTGCGGTAGACGGTAGTGAAATGATCGAAAGTGAAATCACTGGTCCAGTTGAGCAAGGTGAAGCTTTGGGTAATGCGTTAGCACAAGAATTACTAAGCCGTGGTGCTGATAAAATATTAAAAGAAGTTTACGCCACAAACAATGCCGATAACCACGATGCTAACAAGCAATAATAGCGAAAAGCTTAACGTTTTAATAACGCGGCCAACTAAGAAAGCACAAGCGCTTGCGGAATCACTTGCAACAATCGACATAGCTTGTGTAAATCAACCCTTGTTTGATTATCAACCGTTAGCTGATTATCAAACAAGTGAGCATTTATTAACTAATACTAATATTATTATTTTTGTTAGTATTGCTGCTGTAGAGTTTGCTCATAAAATTTTTGCCGCACAAAACTGGCGCTATCAGCATATTATTGCCGTGGGCAGCGCAACTAAAGCGACATTACAACAGTTGGGAATCAACAACGTTATTTGTCCAAAATTGGAAAACAGTGAAGGTTTATTAGCCCTACCAGAACTAAATAAAAATTTTTGTGGCGAACCTATTACTATTGTGCGTGGTAATGGCGGCAGAGAACATTTAGCTGAACACTTAAATAAGCTTGGTGCAAACGTTAATTACTTAGAAAGCTACCAACGTGTATGGCGAACATTTACCGAAGATATAGGTATGCACTGGTTCAAACAGCAAATAAATTGCATTATCGTTACCAGTAACGCTATATTAGAAAAGTTAGTGCAGTTAATTAGTACTCAACTTATTGCTCGACAAGAAAAAAACAATGCTCAGCAGCTAACAGAGTACTGGTGTAATCAATGTTTATGGATAGTTGCAAGCCAGCGCATTGCCAACACAGCAAAACAGCTTGGTTTAACCCGCGTTGTGATAAGCGATGGTGCTAGCAAAGAAGCGATAACAGCTACATTGCAACAGCTCGAAAATAAATAACCAAAACATATTTAACAATATAAAAATTATTATTAGACTCGAATTAAATAACGGAATAAAACATGACTGAATCAAAAGCGCCATTAGCCTCAGAAAAAACGAGCGAATCTCCTGCTAAAGTCAGTTCAAGCAAAGACACAACAACAAAAAACACACCTAAAATAGCTGAACCCAAAAAAACTGACTCAAATAAAACATCTAAATTGGCCATATTTGCCGTGCTTATTGCTATAGCAGCCCCCGCTGGCCATTATTATTGGCAACAGCTACAAAACCAACAATTAACGCAAGCACTTACCAGTAAAATAAGTGGAGAAAATAACGCAATATTAAATCGTTATCAAAACCAAATGCAGCAAGCATTAACGGGCCAGCAACAAGCTTTTGCCAAACAACTGCAAGAAGTGGCAACACAAATTCATAATGTTAGCCAAGCAAAAATTACTGAATTAGATACAGCGATTAAAGATCTTGAGCAGCGCATAAAGCAGCGCCAACCTAGTGATTGGTTATTGCATGAGACAGAATATTTAATTCGCATTGCTGCACGTACTTTGTGGCTAGAACATAATACAAGTGCCGCTATTGGTTTATTAAAAGATGCTGATGCTCGCTTAACCGAATTAAATGATCCTGCATTTTTACCTGTACGCGAAACTATTCATCAAGACATAAAGTCTCTAGAACTTATGCCAAAACTGGACACTGATGAGATAGTATTAGAATTAATGGCAATGAAAAAACAGGTTGCTCAATTACCATTAGCTATAGTGGATTTAGGAAAAGAGAGTGATAGTGAGGCTGATTTCAACTTATCTGCTGATATAAACGATTGGCAAACTAATTTGGCTAAAACTTGGCAAAAGTTTTTAAATGACTTTATAAGAGTTCGCCAAAGAACAGGTTCAATAGAGCCATTAATGTCGCCTGATCAACAAGAGAATTTAAAACAAAATTTAAATTTGAAAATTCAACTGGCGCTCTGGGCTGCCAGTGAGCGTAAAGGTGATATTTATCAAAAAACTTTAATTGATATTCAACAATGGATTAATGAATTTTTCGATATGGAAAATAGTATTAATCAACATTTTGAGAAGTCACTGGCCAGCTTAAAAGAAAAACAAGTCGCTTATGATTATCCAAGCGAATTAGGCTCATTAACTGCCATCAGAACAACACTAAGAAACCAACAAGCCAGACCAGTACTACCTTTTGTAACAGAAGCGAATGAGGCTGACAGTGAGCCCCTACAAAAACCTAAAGATGAAGTAAAAGCAGAGCCTAAAAAACCAGTTCAGCAGCCTGAGCAACAGAGTGACAAACCAGAAAATGAGGACAACGCATGATCCGCTTTATAGTCATTATTTCCCTCTTCTTTGCAATGCTAGCATTGAGCCCGCTGCTAATTGATGAAAAAGGTTATATTCTCATTGCAATGGGTGAAACCATCATAGAATTAACAATACTTTCTGCTGCTATATTATTCTTACTTTTTGCGATAAGTGCTTTTATAGTACTCAAATTGCTACGTGGCGGATTTAAAATCAGCTTTAAGGCTTGGCATACTGTTGCTTTTGCCAGCAGAAGACGCGGCATTGCTAATTTCAACAAAGGTTTGGCTGCTTATATGCTTGAAGATTATCAAGGTGCGGAGCAATTGTTTGCAAAAAGTGCCGAGCCAGCTAAACGCCAGCAAAGCGCGTATTTACTTGCGGCTGCCGCCTCAGCAAAACAACAACTAGATGCTAACACCAATCATTATTTAGCCTTGCTAGAGAAAGAATCAGCTAAGCTAAAAAATTCAGACCTTGCCAGTGTCGTGGTAAAAGTTAAATTATTAATGAACCAAGAACGAAGTGATGCTTATGAAAAAGCCCGCATATTAATTGATGAGAACCATAAACAAATTGGCCATGATGCGCGTTTGTTAGCTTTAGAAATTGATTTATGTTTGATTGAAAAACGCTTTGAAACGGCTGTAGGTTGTCTTACATCTGCCCGTAAAGAAAAAAACATTAATGATAAAACAGTGCAAGCTTGGGAAGCAAAAGCTTATTACGGCGCATTTAATGATATTATTATCCAGCAAGACCAAATGAGTTTACAAACATACTGGAAAGCACTTAGCCGTAAAGTAAAACAGCGAGAAAACGTTTTGTTCGCTTATTGCCAAGTATTAGCTGAGCAAAATATAACAGAGCCATTAACAAAATTAATTACACCTATGCTAAAAAAACAACCTAATACGCGTTTTTTGAAGCGACTACGTTCTTTGCCAATTAAACAAAGTGAAGCACTTATTGCCATAGTACAAAAACATCTTCACAGTGATAATCAAAACGCCCAATGGTTAAGCTGTTTGGGGCATTTAGCTGTGATGAGTGAACAATGGTCAATGGCAGAAAAAGCCTTTAGAAGCTTAGTGAACCTTGAGGCTAACCAGAACGAAAAGCAATATGACAAACAAGATTTACAAGCCTTAGCGAAGGCATTGACAGAAGAAGGGCAACACCAAGCAGCTAATGAAGTATGGTTTAAAGTTAACAAATTAGCATAATTTAGCAGCTACTGATAAACGTTTGGTGTCCATAACTGCATAAACATTTTATCGTCAGTTA
>JADGDH010000235.1 GCA_016745015.1 Colwellia sp. | reverse complement strand
TTTTAGCTAACAACATACTTAAGCCAGCAATTTTATTTTGCTCAACATAACGTTCCATCGTTGATTTAATATTATTCAGCCCTTGGCTAGAAAAACCTACCTCTTCAGGACAAGACAATTTATTCATAACAAACCTATTGTTTTTTTTATAAAGAAAATTAAAAATACAAAATTGTATTTTTAATACCGTTAAAATCCCTAACAAATAATTGAATTAATTATTAACGATAACACCTAGATGGTACAAATAAATATTGAAACCCACCAAAACATGATATATGTTACATTTACTATGTGTAACATGTCAAATGTTATATTTTAGCGGTTTTAGATAACGGATATAACTATAAGTATTTTATTATATATAAAAGCAATACTTCTATGTATTTGTTATTACATAAGAAAATAACTAATTAATTATTGGACTAAATAAAAGGCGTTAAGTTAATATGAATAATAATAAAAAAACTATAGTACTGAGTTGCATATCTGCATTACTTCTCAGCGCATGTAATCAAGAATTTTTTACAGAATTACTAGGGTCGGTAAATACTGTCGCTAATAAAAACCCTTACATTTCTAGCGCTGATAAAGACAAGCATCAAGCGTTATCATTTATTGCTGACATGCATGCTGATACCGCTAATTTTGTTACTGCTGAACACAATGAATTCAGTATGATATTAGGACAAAAAAAATGGAATGGAGAGCGAGAAGCTAATGATAAAGGCCATGTTGATTTACCTCGTTTGGTAGAAGGTAACGTGGCTTTACAAGTGTTTGCACTTATTAACGGCGGCTCTGCTGATCAGTTGAGCGACGAAAGTTTTGTTACCCCTATTTGGAGTGATGTGAATCAATCTTATGCTGATAAAGAGTTTGTTGTTGAATATTGGGAACGAAACCCAGACAGTAACTACTTTACTGGGCCTTCAAGCATGATGCCCTATGCGCAAAAATATGCTGAGCAATTAATGCCTAGACCATCAGTTCAATACGTATTAAATGTACTAGGTTACCCCTGTGAAATGTGGTTCACCAAAAAGCAAGGCGAAGCTTGGCATGGTGCTCCTTGGGTTGAAGATTGGCCAAGTTATGCACAAGATCGTTTAACATACGACGTTAATGGCGAACAACGATGTTTAGCTAGCGACCAAGATATTAACGATGATTACCATGATCGTTGGGCGCAACAACTTGCTAGCACAATTACGCAAGCGGCAAGTCTTTCACAACAAGAGCAAAATAAGCTACACCTTGTTGCTAGCTTAGATGATCTTGATAATTTAATGGCCTTAAGATTACAAGATAATACCAATGTGGGCGCTATGTTAGCCACTGAAGGTTTGTATATGGAAAATATTCTTAACCAGCCTAATGTTAACTTAGCAACTGAGCAATTATTTAACCGCTTGTATAATCGAGGCTTTCGTATATTAGCTTTCACTCATTTTGTTGATAGCGAATTTGGTGGTTCTAATACAGGTATAGGTGACTTAAGTGTTAACGCACCATACGGTCCTTATGATCCAAATGGTGCAAGTTGGGATGGATTACCTAGAGGTAAAAAGCTTGGCATTAGCGATGCCGGAATAAAACTAGTTGAGTTAATGTTTGAACATGGCGTATTACCAGATGTAGCTCATGCCTCTGACGGTTTATTGGATGCAATAACTGATTTGGGTAATAGCTATCAAAAGCCAATTATTAGTTCACATTCAGGGTTTAGGGTATTTAATCCACAGCATCGCAACCTCACTGATGAACAGGTTCTCACCATTGCAAGAACAGGTGGTGTTATTGGTGTAGGCTTAAGCAAAAACTTTGTTGCAGGCGATCAACCTATAGATGTTGCCCGTGCATTTCGATATTTAGTAGATCTAATTGATAACGCGCAATTGCATCGATATGGTGATAATCAGCAAGATATTATTCGAGGTATAGATACCGTAGCTTTAGGCTCTGATTACGATGGTGGTATAGAAGTGACTGTTGACACTGCACATTTAGCTGCCATAACCCGTGCACTAACTTGCGACTATAACTGGTTATTTAGCCCTAATTGTTTAGAAAATAATTTTTCTAGTCAAAGTTCTGTAGAGGGTGAAGCTAGTGATCTTGCAAAAATCATGGGGGAAAATACTAAACGAGTATTACTGCAAACTTTACCTCAATCAACAATTCAGCTATAAAATTGATTAACTCTAGCTTATCCATTCGACACTAATCAGAATGGATAAGCGCTCTATTTATCCCCTATTAATCAAGAGGTTAGCTTATTAAAAACTAAAATTTATTTCTTATAAAATCAAAATTTAATGATGAAATAAGTTGTTTTATAATTGGCTGATTTATTCTATAAGCAAATACAATTGATCTATTAATGGCTTGCTCAAGCATTATTGGAATATGTAGTATGTTTTTATTGTTCTCATTTTGTAAACTAGGAATAATACCGACCCCAAACCCTGCTTCGACCATATCTAATAACTGTTGATCATGGTGTGCTTTAGCAATAATATTTATTTCAACCTGATTATTTTTTAATAAACGTTCAAATACTTTTCGTTGCGTGCA
>JADGDH010000234.1 GCA_016745015.1 Colwellia sp. | reverse complement strand
AGAAATTACTGAAATAACAAAAGTGGCTCAAGAGAATGACACCATAGTGGAAGTTTTTGTACATGGTTCATTGTGCGTAGCATTTTCTGGTTTATGTTACTCAACCTCTGCTAGTGTTGGTAATTCAGGTAATAGAGGCCGCTGTAGTCAAGCATGCCGTGAAGAATATGAAACTACGCCATCAGGGAATAACTTTCCGTTAAACATTAAAGATAACTCTGCCTTTTTCGACCTACCCGCTTTAATTGAAGCAGGCGTACACTCGTTTAAAATTGAAGGACGAATTAAAGGGGCTAACTATGTACACACCGTAGTAGATAGTTTCCGCAAACAAATTGATGGCTTTGTGAATACAGGAAAGTTAACTCAAGATGGCGAACGACTTTATCAAGTATTTAATCGCGACTTTTCTAATGCCTTTTTACGTGGTGATTTAAATCAATCAATGTTTATTGATAACCCTCGCGATAATTCAACTAAACATGCGGTAGATAAAAGCAACGCTATTTCTGTAGTACAAATTCATGAGGTAGAGCAAGAGCTTCATCAACAAAACAAAGACATTAAAGCCACGGTATTTGATAAAATCAAATATTTAAGCATTGAAAAACAACCATTAAACTTGAATTTTTCAGGTGTATTAAACCAGCCACTAACCATAACAGCCAACACTGACAGCAACAAATTTACGGTACAATCAACAAGCTTATTGATTAAAAGTGATCAATCAAGCATTGATGCTCGTGTTATAGAAAAGCGCTTTAAAAGCTTTAACAATAGCAGTTATGCGTTAACTCAAATAAACACAGATATGTTAGCTGAAGGATTAACTATTCCTTTTAAAGAGCTAACCATACTGAAAAAACAACTGGCCTTATTATTAAATGATAATAAAGCTATTCTGCCAGAAGTAACACTACCTGCGCTTAAAAACCACCCGAAAAAACAGGCTAATAAAATCAATGATAATGGTACTGTTAATTCTCCAAAATTATCGTTATTAATTTGTGATGAAGCAGACATTAACTTAACTAAAATAACCAATGCCGATGTTTACTTTAAATTGCCTGATGCCTACAAGCGTGGTTGCACTAAATATGTTAGTTTTTTCGAAGAGAACCCGAGTTTAATCCCGTGGTTTCCTTCCATTTTAATTGGTAAAGATTATGATGCCGCCTTGAATATTTTACAGCAGGTTAAGCCAAAATTAATCGTTACTAATAATACTGGAATCGCTTATGAAGCTAATCGACTGGGCATTAACTGGATAGCAGGGCCATTCTTAAATACCACTAATTCTTATGCTCTATTAGCGATGAAAGAAACATTTAATTGCAGCGGTGCCTTTATTTCAAACGAAATAAACTACCAGCAAATGAGAACCATTGCGCGCCCTGATAACTTTCAATTATTCTATAGTATTTATCATCCTATTTTACTGATGACTAGCAGACAGTGCTTCTTTCAACAAAGTGTTGGCTGCGAAAAACCCAGAATTGATAATGGCTGTATGCTGTCATGTGATAAATCCACAAGTATAACCAATCTTAAAGGCGATAGTTTTGCTATTGATAAACAAAAAGCAGGTTATCCGAATATTTATAATCAAGATCAATTTTTAAACATGGAGATCATTAACGATCTTGCTGATTTATATGACGGTTTTATGATTGATTTAACCAATATAGGTGCTGGCGATAAAAAATCACCTGATAAGCTGACATTGATCAAGCAATTCGAACTGTTACTAAAAGGTCAAAATGACGTTTCAGTAACTATCAATAACTTAGTACCTGAATCAACGGTAAGTCAATATCATGCCGGCTTATAGTAAATGCAAATAAATAATAACTAACTTATATTTTTCTCTGCAAGCATCATATTAATTGTATTAAGCAGTATTTTGTTAGACGACTCCATCTCGCTCATATTTGCAATAATTTCATTTCTAAGAGTTTCATCACCTTGCCAGTTTTCTTCACATCCTTTCAAAGCCTGCATGATTAATTGATGAATTTGCTGGTGTGTTGAGTCTATTTGAGAAAAACTTTCTCTACTTTTAAAGCGATCGCCTTCTTCACCAAAATACCATTGACCAAACAAACAATTATGATGATCAGTACTTACAATTTTACGACTTTCATCGGCATCATTATTTGAAACAACTCTATAAGCATTTTGTTTGAATACCATTAAATCTACTTTAATCAAAGAGGCAGAAGCTTGATCTTTAGCTGTATTAACGCACTCGGTGGTTTTTATTGCCGAAACTAAAAGCGCTTCAATATTATCATTCACATTATCAATTAGGCTATTCGCTGATGATGTTAAAGACACTGATTGCTCAGTTTGTTTTGTAATACTACTCACTCGCTGAGAAAATGATTGTAAAATTTTTGATATCTCATCAGCTATTTCTTTTGTTCGTGAAGATAATGCTTTAACTTCATCAGCTACTACAGCAAAGCCTCTACCGTGCTCACCTGCACGCGCTGCTTCAATGGAAGCATTTAATGCTAACAAATTAGTTTGATCGGCTATAGAGGTAATTGCAGAAAGTGCAGTGGAAATTTCTTGGCT
>JADGDH010000100.1 GCA_016745015.1 Colwellia sp. | reverse complement strand
TAGCACGAAAAGTAAGATAAGGGTCAAGCACCTTCTACTCTTTACAACCCGCGCCAGCCACTGGTTCAAGCCCAGTATCGTCCACCACTATTAATAGATAATAAAGTAGACAAGTAGCACGAAAAGTATGAATGTTTCTAAATCTGTCAATATTTCTATTTATTCAGGTTTGATTGGTATGGTTATTGGGTTAATTGCATTCATCCTAAGCTGGAATTTTTGGGAGTTTTTTGCTGGTCCATTACCTGGATATCAAGTTTTTTTATTTCCTGGAAACTTAACCCTTATTTACTTTTGGCATCCGATATTTACCGAAGAAGTAAATTTTTGGCCAAAGTTATTCATGCTGTTGTTTGGTCAGTTTATAGTAGTTACAAGTTGTGCCGTTTTGATTGCCAGTATAAAAAAGCTAGTTGGTAAAAAGCTTTATATCAAGCAAATAAATCAGAACAAATAACAGTTGGTTTTTACTCTTGCCTCACTTATTTTAACCAACTGTTATTCGGGCGTTGAGACTGTAGAATCACTAATTCAGTCAATACAGCTAATTTTTGTATTCCTGTATCGCGCAGTAGAGGATTTTCAAAAAAAAGCTGATCAATGATCAGCATTTTTTACACATTTTACCGAATAATTATAAATTAATACCTATTTAAAACTTATAATTAACACTCGTATAAATAGAACGCCCCATTCCAGGAACAGAAACTCCCCAAGGCACATCCATAGGGCTCATTGTTTTACCTTGCCCTGTATATGCACCTGACATTGGGTGGTTATAGAATCTATCAAATATATTCTCAATACCAAAGTCAATACGCAGTGAGTTCCATTGATAATTACTACGTAAATGTAATAAACCATAGCCACTCGTTTCTACTTCATTCCTAACCGAGGTAACATTACTTTTATTATCAACTAGCTCTAATTCAAGGGTATTTGTCCAATCATTTCTATTATGCTGCAAAGAAAACTTCGCATTTATAGGCATAATATTATAAAGATTATCATCGGTTGTTTTATTTTTACCTCTAACATAATTTACAATGGCAGTGGCGGTTAGGTCACCATAAGGTGTGTTCTCACCTAATACAATAAAACCAGATAAATCAACTCCATATATTCGTGCAGATTCATTTACAAATTGTAAATATACAAACCCCTCTGTTCTTGTTTGGTTATTAGCGCCACAATTCATATTTTGAGATGCACAACGATTAACGTCAATATAATCTTCAATATAGCTAAAGTAAGGTGCTGCTGTAATTCCCCATTTTTTCTCATTTACACCTCGCCAATCAAAAGTAGCACTAACGGTATGGGCAATTTCTGGCTCTAACTCTAAGTTACCAACATAACCATTACCATCTCCTGCCATGTTGATCATGCGCATAACCATGCCACCCGTTGACCATGAATAACGCTCATAAAGGTTAGGGGAACGTGTTTTTCTCGCATAACCAAACTCAATAGCATCAGCTGTATCTACTTGAAAGCGCATCAAAGCGGTTAAATCAATATTGTCATCACTTTTCTTACGATCAGCGGCATTAAATGCGGCTGATTCAGCACCGTAATGTGCCATCATAGAATTATAACCTTCAACTTCACCTGCATTCATTTCTACATTTTCATAACGCATACCAAATTGCATTGACCATTGCTCTGTTACTTTGTCTTCCCATTCAGTATAAAAAGCGAGTCTATTACGCTCTCCATTATTAATATTAATGAACGTATTAGGCCACATTCCTCTACCTGAAGGTTCCCACCAGTCATCCAAAGTATAATCTTGAGATTCAAGACCTAAACGTAATGTTTCAGTTGAAGAGAGTAAAATATTGGCTTTAACCGCAGCACCAACATTTGTTCCTTCAGTTTCCATAGGCATACCTGCCGCACAACCACCTCTACCAAAACTAGGCTCACAAACCACACCATCATCTTCTGGTGTAGGGCCATACCAAAATAGTTTATCATCAAAAAATTGCATTTTATGTTCAGTATTTTCTTTATACAATCGAGCATCTAACACTCCCCAAAGGTACTGCCCTTCATAATGAAAATTAAGTTGAGTGCTATCATTACCTGTCATATCCATACGCTGGTTAGTCCAAGCTTGATAAGGAATATCTTGAATACCTATTTTTAAATCAAAAAGGTGATCATCATATTGCATGCCAAGTGTTAAAGAGTGATTGGTAGATTTATACATAGATGAGCCTACTTCATCAGCATCTAACCAACCTCGTCCACTTGCCGCTAAACCAGCCTCTTTAAAATCACCGCCTGCATCATAATTAGAAGCTTTAGTTGTTGAACCACTATAATTAAAGCTAAACATTTTTGTTGCCGCTGTTGCGGAAGCATTACCACTGAAAACATCACCATTACTACGATAAGATGTCCCTATTTCGCCTTTTGTAAATAATTTATCGCTATCGGAGAATACAAGCTCCGTAGAGTTAACAATTATAGTGCTACCAATACTGTCTCCCCCAAGGCTAACAGGAGTTATTCCAGCAAAAACAGTAGCACTATCAACATTGGTGGGATCAATATAAGAAAGTGGTGGGTTCATATGATTACCACAAGCAGAAATTAAATCCATACCATCAACTTTAATGCGAATTCTGTCATCTGACATGCCATGAATAACAGGGAAACCCGAAACACCACCTGAGCCTTGAATATTTAACCCCGGTATATTTTTAAAAAGACTTGCTGTATCAGAAGTTGTTGCTCGTAATGAATCAAGAACCTCGGTTGTTACTCCATTTGAATTAGGAAATATACCAGAACCTAAAATTGTTATTTTTTCAATATCTTTGTCTTCAACTTTTTTATCTAAATTTTCTTCTGCAAATGTATTATATGAACATAATGCAATAATAAGTGATGCTAGTTGGCAAGGTTTAAAATACTTCATGATATTCCCTTTATAAATCATTTAAATATGGGTTAATTTTAATAATTACATTATAAATAAAAATACAATAAAACAAGTGTGACATGATGTCGCGGATGAGAACATAATCATACAAAATTGCCTTATGTTCATTTGGTCTGCTTATTTTAGCTTCTGAGAATGGTGCTGAAGAAAATTATATTCCATTTAAATTAGTTAAGAAAACCAATGACCAAGGATTATTAAAGGGTTGTTTGATCATTGGCTGATTTATTCTATAAGCAAATACAATTGTTCTATTAATGGCCTGTTTAAAGATTATTGGAATATGTAACCCGTGGTGCATTTAAAAAACAGCCACTTTTAGGTTGTTACTGTTCTTTCCGTTTAGTTGATTAAACCATTGGATAAACGTTAATGCCGTTATTTTTGAATTCACTGAATTAGCATAGTGCAAAGCATATTGCATAAACTACGATACTTATATAAAAATAAAAATAGGTACATGACTAAAAAAACTAACAACCACATGAATTTATTGATATTTAAAAATAATTATTACTTTTGGAATAAATTCTGCAAAGGTCTTATATCAAAGGCACATGCACGACTATCATATGGTTTCAATTCTATTGCCTTTTTAGATTCCCCGTAAAATTAGAGGAGTTAACTAGTTATGTTAAATATAAATAGTTACACAAATGATCTGCAACCTAATATAGAAACAAAGTTTACCTATAGCAGCAATGATCTTTTATTCAAAAAAGGTTTACTCACAATAAATGAAAGTAACCTTTTAAATAAAAGTAAAGACAAAATTAAAATAAACAGTAAAAGGTTAGAAATAAGTATTATTGGTTTAGGTTATGTAGGATCTGTTTCTTGTGCTTGTTTTTCATCTTTAGGTCATCAAGTAATTGGTGTAGATCCAGATACAAATAAAGTAGATGCTATTGCTGCAGGTAACTCACCAATAATTGAACCTAATCTAGGCTCATTACTTGAACGAGCATATGATAGTAAAAACCTCACCGCTACAAGTAATATAGAAAATGCCATTTCATCTTCAAATATCACTTTAGTTTCGGTAGGTACGCCAAGTAATAAAGATGGTAGCTGTGATCTAAGCTATCTAAAAAACGCCACCAAACAAATAGCGCAAAGCTTAGCTAAAAAGCACCATTATCACCTTATTGTTTTTCGTAGCACAGTGCCACCGACAACCACTAAAAACATTTTAATTCCCATTTTAGAGCAATATTCATCAAAAAAACTGGGACAAGATTTCGGCATTTGTTTTAACCCTGAATTTCTACGTGAAGGTACTGCCATTGATGACTTTTATCACCCACCAAAAACAGTTATTGGTGCTATTGATGACAAGAGTGCGGCATATGCTAGTAGGCTATATCAGTGTGTAGATAAAAATATCATTATCACCTCTATTGAGGCAGCTGAGTTTGTTAAATATATTGATAATACTTGGCATGCCCTTAAGGTTTCTTTTGCAAATGAAGTCGGTCGTCTTTGTAAAGCTATGCATGTCGACAGCCATGAAGTAATGAATATGTTTTTAAAAGATGAAAAGTTAAATATTTCTCCAAATTACCTAAAGCCAGGCTTTGCTTTTGGTGGTTCTTGTTTACCTAAAGATACGCGTGGCATTGTAAATATGGCAAAACAAAAACAGGTTAATATTCCGATCATTAAACACATTAATCAATCAAACTATTTTCATATTGAACACACTATTCAGTTGATAAATAATTTAGCTGTTTCACATGTGGGTATTGTTGGCTTAACTTTTAAATCTGATACTGGGGACTTACGCGAAAGCCCAAGTTTAGAGCTACTTAAACGATTATTAACCGCTGGATATTCTGTGCAATTTTATGATCCAAACATTCATTCATTTCAAGTATTAGATATAGATTCAAACATGAATAAAAAGCTCAATGAAGCACGTTGCAATAATGTAATAGAACTAGTGAAAAATAATCATGCCATTGTAATCACGCATAAAAAAAACTATACCGAACAAATAGTTAGAATGAGTAGCCCTGACAAACATATTATTGATGTTGTACACCTTAAAAAAAGCATTCGTAATAGAGCTAACTACCATGGTTTATGCTGGTAATTTAATTGGTAAATAAACAGAGAAGCAACTGCCTTCTCCTACTGTTGAAGTAATTTCTATTCTGCCACCATGTTGTTTAATAATTTGGTGGCTAATAGATAAACCTAAGCCAGTCCCCTCACCTACTGATTTAGTAGTATAAAAAGGAGTAAATATTTGTGAAAGATCTTCTGCCTTTATGCCGCAACCAGTATCTTCAACTTCAATAACAATCTCATTATTTGATATAAACGTTCTGACATAAATATCACCTTTATCTTCTATCGCTTGGCCAGCATTAATTAGTAAATTCATAAAGACTTGGTTTAACTTACCTGGGTAAGCGAGTACATGCGGCAATGTTTTAAGATCAACATGTACTTTGCAACTGAATTTAAGCTCATTCCACGCCATATTCAAAGTAGCATTAAGCCCTTCATTAATATCTACCAAAGATTTTTCTGGTAAATCAGCACGTGCAAAAGTTTTTAAGCTTTGCACTATTTCTGTCACACGTTCAACGCCCCCAATACTGCTTTTTAATAATGGAGGAATATCACTAAATAAATACTCTACATCATATTTTTTCGCTAAACGTTGTTGCATGGTTTTTTGAGTTTTATTAGAAAATAATATCAAACTTTCTTGATAGTATTTTTCCATATCACTTAAATAGTCTTTCAATACAGTTAAATTACTTTTAACAAAGCCAATAGGGTTATTAATTTCATGCGCCACTCCTGAGGCTAACACGCCAATACTTGCCATTTTTTCTGACTGTACTAATTGAGATTCACTCTGTTTTAACTCATCATTTGCAAGAGAAAGTTTGCCATAACTCAGCTTCAACGCTTGCTCTCTTTTCGCTACTTTTTCGGTCATTTTATTAAATTTTTTGAATAACTCAGCCAATTCTTTAATGTGAAGGTTTTCAGTTAAACTCATAGGCTCAATGCCATCATCTAATTGATCAGTTGCTTGTGAAAGAGCCAATATAGGTTTTACAAAATAACGATAACCATATAAGTAAGTCAAAAAAGTTGTTATGGTAACAGCGATAATAATTAGAGCACTTAACTGCCATACTAATTGTTTTAACTCTGAATTTTTAATACTTTCATCAACAGTAAAGCGAAAATCTACGCCAATATTCTGCCATTTAATTATGTATTGATGGCCAACAATATTCTTACCAAAAGTAACAAGTGCTTGGTTATTCTTCATAATATCAATCATTAAGCCATTTAAACGTTTATTGTTACCTTGCTCATTAATATCGGCCAAAGGAATATTAGCTATTAAAACACCTTCAACACCATGATTATAAGTGACCGCAACAGCTATGCTCCAAAAATGCTGCCCTGCTATTTCGACAATACTGACATGATTGCTTTTTTGTTGTAACAACTCTTTTACCCAAGAAAATTCTTGATAATTTATTTGATATTCACTGTTTGTAGCGTGTAAAACATTTCCATTAAAATCTAATAACACTTCATTATATTTTTTACCGAGCAAGGTTAAATCAGCCATAAAATCTTGCACTTTCCCTAAGTTTTCTCTGGGCTGCATTAACGTTTGAATGAAAATAGGGTTGTTGGCTTGCTCTGATAATAAAGTTAAATGGTGATCAATAAATATTTTATAGTTACTGTTAATAATAGCTATTTCACGACTAACAACTTTGTCATGCTCTTTATTAGCAGAATTAACGACATAATTAACCACCAATACTGTAGTAATAAGAGCTAAACTTAAGCAGCTAATAAAAACAAAACGTGCCAAAGCAAAAGAAATAGAAGTTTTATTCATTGAGTAATAACTCTACTTTATTTGTGTTGAGTTGTGTTGAGTTAAATGGAACCTGATTAAGCAATAATATTTCACCATGCTCATTATAATAACCCATGGTGTAATCACTTTCTCGTAACGCTTCATGTGCATCAGGGTTATTTGTTGTATATAACAAAAAAGGGTTTTTATAAACTTTCAATAATCCCTTCACTGGATTTTTTAAGCTTATTAATGCCTGATGTATTGCTAATTTATCATTAATTTTATTACCTGTTAATCCCGCTTGATTGATAGCAGCAATTAATAATTTAGTTAAATCGTAGCTATGTACAAAACCTGTTTGGGCTTTAATGTAAGGAACTTCAGATAATTCAGGGTTATATTTTTTAGCCGCAGTTAACACCCCTTCTGCAAAATTAGATAACGGTTCATTTAAAAAAGAAAACCGTGTTTGAATAAACTGTAAATCTAATAATGCCCGCTCTTGTGCATTGACTCTTTGACTGAAGTTACCACCAGTAATCCCCCAGTGACTGCGAATAGGTAAACGTAAATGTGGCGGTAAATCAATCATCGCTTTGGCAAAGGTTTCACCTTCAGCAGAATTAGCGACTAAAAAAATAACATCAGCAGTTGATTGACTAATATTACGTAAAATTAATTTAGCATGATTTTTACCAAGCCCCCAATTAAACCAAGAAACTCCCAAAGGCTTTAGGTTGTATGCTTTTAACGCAGCAGTCATATTGTATTCGTTAGAACGCCCCCAGCCAGTATCTTCTAGTAACAAGTATGGTTTTTTAAAACCCTCTGCTCTAGCACGTTTGGTTATAAAAGCACCTGCCTTGGTGTCATCAATAGATAAACGATAAATCCAATTCTCTTTTTCTGTCGTGCGAGTAATTGGTCCTGCTGCTGCCCACGGGTCTAACAACAATATTTGATTATTATTAATAAAAGATTTATTCGATAGCAAAGGTGGTGAGTGCAATCCAGAAAAAACCAGTAAAGCCTTATCGTCTTGTAAGTACTGCTCTAGGTTTTTACGGCTACGTAAAGAATTAGCGCGATGATTTTTTTCAACTAATTCAAATGTATAACCTTGCACCTTATAATCAACTTCTGCTAGTGCTGTGGTTATGCCTTGTTTAATTGCCTGACTAGAGCTTTTCACACCGCTAAAATCTGCATCTATATAAATTAAATAATGTTTATCTCTATATTGTTGAACATTATTTTGCTCTGCAACAGCAAAGTTACTACATGTTATAAGCAATAGTATATATATAATAGTTGACAGAACATTCGCTTTTATCATGATAATCATCACTTATAATTCCTTATCAATAAGTTCTAACGTTATTTTCACTTTATAATATGTAGCGTAATTTGCAAAAAAATTTAAACGAGTTCAAAGGACAGTGTTTATTATTTATTTATGCTTTTTATAAAAAACATAAAATTATCTTCTTCTAACTGTAATTCGGTTAATTTATCAATATGTTGCTGCTCGATTATTGTCCCTTTTGTTAATAGTGTATGTTGATGTCCATTAATAACATCTTGTGCCAACACATAACCAACCTTTAATAGATTCAAGCTTATTGGGTATTCAATTTCTCCCTCTTTGGGTGATGGCATGGTTTCTAATAATTTCATATATAACATCACTATCTCTGGGTCAAAAAACTTACCTGATCGTTCTTTAATTCGATGTTTCGCTTCTATCACTGATATAGAGCTTGATACCTGCCTACCAATGACAAAATTATCAAAAGCAGAAACAACAGCAAGAATACGTGAGCCTAGAGGAATATCATCACCCGCAAGATGATCAGGCTTTCCCAAACCATCATAATGTTCGGGTATATGCTTTACTATATTAGCGACATAGAGTAATTCATCAACCTTCTGTAAGATTTCATAACTCTTTTGATAAAAGCCATCAAATAATGTTCGTTCATGATGTGCTAATGATTCAATAGCTTGTGAAAGTATAGTTTGCGATAAAGCTAATTTACCTGCCTCATAAACTAAACCTGCAATGTAAATTTGAAAAACAGTTAGTTTGTCACAATTAAGGTGTTCAGCCATTAAACGAGCATGGGCAGCAACGCGAGTGTTATGTTGAGTATAATCTTGAGTATGAAGTGAAATTGTTTCGGCATAAATATCTATAAAAGTCGTAAATGTTTTTTTCAATCGAACAAAACTTTTTGCCTCTTTAGATGACACTAATGCTAACTTTTTTTGACTCTTGTTTATTTCAAGCTCTAAAGAGCTATTAATTAATGACAGTTGTGCATTTTTTTTTATATTTATTTTTAGTATTTTCTGTGACTTTAGTTCAGTTATATAAAGCTTATAAGCAATCTTAAGCTCTGAAATTAATTCAGCATTATTCCAAGGTTTCTCAAAAAAATGCGTTATTTTACCTTCATTAATTGCAGAAACAGTCATACCTATATCAGCATGACCTGTTAGTAAAAAACGTTTTGATTGACTATTAAGTTCAATAATTTTAGTTAAAAATTCTGCTCCATCCATCACGGGCATGCGCATATCAGAGATAACAAGTGGTACAGGGTTTTCTTGATAGAATGCTATAGCTTCAAGTGCATCAGAAAATAAAAAAAGCTCAAATTCTTTGCGCAACACCCTATTAAGTGTATTTAACACCTCTTTCTCATCATCCAGTATGAGTAATGCTGGTTTGCTCATATTATTTCATCCCATTTCAAAAATATTGTTACTTACAATAAATTAACTTTAATAATAGCATCTTAGTTCAAAATTATATTTTCAGCGCAAATATAATTTATTGCATTTTGCAATTAATTCCTAAAATTCAAATAAAAAGTAAAAGTTGTTCTATGCTTAAACAATATAAGGATATTTTTCATAGAGGTAAATATGTTGAAAACAAATAAAAGTGATAATGCACTGCCAATATTATTGCTCATTGATGATGATTCAGAGATCCTCACAGCATTAAATAGAGCTTTACATAAGTTACCCATTAATATTATTAGTTTTTCTTCTGCTATTGATGCCTTACATTATTGTGAATTGACTTGCCCTGATGTAGTTATTTCTGATCAGCATATGCCTGAAATGGATGGTTGTGAATTATTAGAAAAGATAAAAAAACGCTGGCCAAATTCACAACGTATTATTCTATCTGCTTATCAAGACTTTCAAAAAATTTCTGCGGCGTTTAATTCTGGGGTAGTTGAACGCTTTATTTGTAAGCCATGGGATAATAAAGAAATAAAGTTTATTATTGAAAAGTCATTAACATCCCCTAAACAACATAAGAGCAATGAGCATAACATAATCGCTGCCCCAGTTAACTTTCATGGCATTATTTCTGGGGATGATACAATGCTTGAATTGTTTAGTAATATAAAACATGCCGCCACCACAAATGCTCCCATATTTATTACAGGAGAAACAGGTACAGGTAAAGAGCTTGTTGCTCATGCTTGTCATCAAGAAAGCTTCCATAATGAACAGCCATTTATTGCAGTAAACTGCGCAAATTTCAGTGAACACTTAATAGAATCTCAATTATTTGGCCATATAAAAGGGTCATTTACAGGAGCAGTCGCTAATCAAGAAGGTTTATTTGCTGCTGCTAAAAAAGGCACCTTGTTTCTAGATGAAATAAACACCTTATCCCCCTCCTTACAAGCCAAACTTTTAAGAGTGGTGCAAGAACGTGAATTTTGCCCTATTGGCACACATAAATTACAAAAGTTCCATGCTCAAATTATCTCTGCTTCATCAAAATCAATAGGTAATTCAGTGGCCAGTGGTCAGTTTAGGGAGGATTTATATTATCGACTAAACGTTATCACTATTGCTCTACCAACATTGAGAGATCGTGGTGCCGATTTATTATTAATTGCACGATATTTTTTAAAGAAATTTTCTAAACTTGAACGTAAAAATTTCTCTAAACTATCTCGCGATACCATAAAAATAATTTGTTCTTACGATTGGCCTGGTAATGTTAGGCAGTTGGAAAATATTATTCATGGTATGGTTATTTTAAACACAGGGACTGAAATCACAGCTGAAATGATTATTAAATCATTATCAACAACCGTGCAAGGTTACTTGCAAACAGAGCAACCTGCCAATATTACCCCTGCTTTAAATCCAGTATCAACCAACAAAATTACTATTCAACCACTATGGCAAGTAGAAAAAGAGGCAATAGAGTCTGCCATTACTTATTGCCAAGGTAATATACCGCAAGCAGCTGCGCTATTAGAGGTTAGCCCATCGACAATTTATAGAAAAAAGCAACATTGGTAATAATACCAATCTCACTAAATA
>JADGDH010000233.1 GCA_016745015.1 Colwellia sp. | reverse complement strand
TAAAGACAGAGCAATAAATGATTTACTTGGCTCGGCATTTGGTGCAGCAGGACAGCGTTGTATGGCAAACCCTGTCACTATTTTAGTAGGTGCAGCTCGAAATTGGTTACCTGAGGTTGTAGAACGTACCAAACAAATGAAAGTTGGCCCTGGTACTCAGCTTGATGCTGACTTGGGCCCTGTTGTTTCGCCACAAGCTAAAGCACGTATTATTAGCTTGCTAGACTCGGGTGTTGAACAAGGCGCAACTATGCTAGTTGACGGCAGAAAATGCCAAGTTGAAGGTTATCCAAACGGTAACTTTGTTGGACCTACATTGTTTACTAATGTTACAACCAACATGGATATTTATACTCAAGAAATATTCGGCCCTGCTTTATGTGTGTTAGAAGCAGAAACACTTGAAGAAGCAATCGAGATCATAAACGCTAACCCTAATGGTAATGGTACTTCTATTTTTACTTCATCTGGTTGGAATGCACGTAAATTTGAGAATGACATTGATGTTGGCCAAGTGGGTATTAATGTGCCAATTCCTGTGCCTGTTGCTTATTTCAGTTTTACAGGTTCACGTGGCTCTAAATTAGGTGATTTAGGCCCTAACGGTAAACAAGTAGTCAGTTTTTGGACTTATACTAAATCTGTTACTGCGCGTTGGTTTGAGCCAGATCATCAAGATGGTACTGATGTTCACACGACCATTAGTATGAAATAAGCTTTAAATGGTGAGATAGCTATTCACCTATAATCTCGTCACCCCCGAGGTATTTAAGTCGGGGGTCTAGTCTAGTGCTTAATGATTAAGATTCCCGACTAAGTAATCACGGGAATGACAAATACTAAGTGACCATGGGAATCTCGAGTGCTAGCTTAAAAAATTTTGATAGTTTTCAATTGCATCAACATTACCCTTATTACGCTGACAAACACTTTTTTGATATTGAAAATTAAAAACATCAAACCATAAATCAAGTAAATGTCCATTACGTTTTTCACCTGACATTTCAAGCACTCTAGCAGCTACTTCAGCTGTAGAAAATTGATGTTCTAACGCTGTTTTTCTTACTGTATATCGAGAGTTTTCACCTACAGGTGAGCATTTTCCGTCATTGGATATGTTTGTGTTCACAAGCTGTTTAGGATCGAAAGAAACAATAGGGTATTTATCTAAATAAGGGCTTTTACGGAACATTTTTTTTGCTTCACGCCAACTACCATCAAGCATAACGAATAACGGTCTTTTACCTTTATCACAAACAACCTCTCTGGTATAAACTTGGCGACTATCATCTGCATACGCCTTTGGAAACACAACAAAAGGTTGCCACTTTTGATCATCAAGCAATGCTAGTAGCTCATCATTTTTTGTGGTGCGAGACCATAAGAAAGCAAAAGTATCTGGAATTAAATCAGCGATTAATTTTCCAGTATTACTAGGCTTTAACACTTCTGTGTCATACATCAGAAGTACAAAGCCTGCATTGGTAATAACGGAGCCTTTTTCAGGTGCAATAGAACAAATACAATACGCTTTAGCTAAGCGGCAAAATTCACAACGTTTGACTCGTTGCCCCCTTGCTTTATAAGTTGTGGTGCTAAGGCTTTTTCTAAATTGGTGTAATCGGTGAACTGCATGCATATGTTTATTCATAAATTAAAGATACTAGTGATTACATTGAGCTTTTATCATGTTTATCATGACCACGTATGTGCTTAACTGTTAACGTATTTATATTGGCTAAAGGCTCAATACTCGCTTTTAACGCTTCTTCAAGTTGATCTATTTCAATGGCAGCCAAACACAAATTATCGGCTTTACGCTTTATTTTTTCAGTTATTAATTCCATTTTATTTTCAATATTCTCACCAAAACTTTTCATACGTGTTTCAAAATCATCACCACCATCACCACCTGAAAGCATCATTTCCTGCCCTAGCATAACAAGTAGACTACCCATAGAATTCGCAACAGCTTTTTCTACTGCTGACTCTACACGGCGTTCAAATTCTTTGCCCAACAATTTATTATCTTCTAATCCATCTTCACCCAAAGTAAAACCATGCTCAATAGTGAATCGAGTAGACACTTCCTTTTTAAGCAAGGAAAGCTCATGTGTTAAATCAGCACCAACTTTATTACCTTCACCAAGGAGTTCATTAAACGTCAGGTTAACACTTTCTAGAGCAAGGTCTATACCATCAATAGCAATATGTCTTACTTGTGGAACCATCGCTCGTATACGAGTATCATACTGCTCCACTAGTGCTTGCTGTTCTGAATTTAAAGATATGTTTTCTCCATAAGCAGTTAAATTATAATTATTATCAATTGAATATAAGATTTGATCTTTATTTTCTGACTCAAAAAACTCAAGTATAGATTCATTAATCGTTAAACCCGCTTCTAAATCTACATCACAAGAATCATGTGCATAAAGCGCTGTAGATGAAAATATTGAAAGTAATGCTGCTGCAATGAGTGTTTTTGACGATCGAACAGTTGGCAATTGAACAGTAAACAATGATTTGTTAGTCATGACGGTAACCTTAATATCTGAGTTTAAGAAGTAATGAACACTTAGTATTTTAATTAAGTAATGTATTAC
>JADGDH010000099.1:9876-11274 GCA_016745015.1 Colwellia sp. | reverse complement strand
CATTCGTTCTACAAGCAACGCCTCAATTAACCCCTCAATAAAAGCTACAAATAATAAAGATACGTTAACACCTAAAGATGTTTTAGTGATGTGCCCACAAATAGAACAGTATGCGCCTTACGTTAATGCTGTTTTTACTCGGGGTTGGCAAGATTTAAATGATGAAGTGCCACCATTACCTTGTTCTATTGCTGATCGCAGTGCTAAAGACAGTGATCCGCTTATTGCAGCGTTTAGTGAGTTGTTAACGTTACCTGACTCACGTTTTCAAGTATCTCAATTACTTAGTTTTATTCGTTTACCAGCAGTGGCTAATAAGTTTTCAATTAATGAAGAGGATAGCGAGAAAATTAGTGTGTGGTTACAGCAAGCTACGGTTCATTGGGGTTTAGATAAAAACCACAAAGAAAAACTATTAGGCGAAAATGTTAATAACAGTTTTACTTGGCAACAAGGGTTATCGCGCTTGTTACGTGGTTTCGCCTTTTCAGATAATGACAGTATTTATCAAGAACAATTATTGTTGGCATCAGTAGAAGGTGACGATGCAATTCTCCTAGGACAATTAATTTTATTTATTGAACAATTACAGTCTCTTGCAAAGCAATTGAATACCGCTAGAACAGCAAAAAATTGGCAGCGCTTTTTATTGAATCAACTAGAGCAGTTATTTACAACCAATAGTATTATGTTTTCAACTAATGGAAAACAAGGCAACGCTCAACAAGTAATTAATTCGCAAGCCAATGATCTACAAATAAATAAGCAAATTGAAAATAGCTTAACTATTATTGAACAGGCTACTACAGCACTGGTTGAATATTGTTCGCACGCACATTTCGATGAGAAAATTGATTTAGCCATTGTAGTTGATTTTCTAAACAATCACTTTAGTCAAGGCGATGCAAGTCGTCAGTTTATGGTTGGACAAGTGACTTTCTGCTCTATGCTACCTATGCGCAGTATTCCTTTTAAAATTATTGCAGTGTTAGGCTTAAATGATGGTGAGTTTCCACGACAGCGCCAACCATTAGGTTTTGATTTAATGGCGCAAAGTTCAGCCAGATTAGGAGACAGGTCACGCCGTGGAGATGATCGCTATTTATTTTTAGAAGCCTTAATTTCTGCCAGAGATGCTTTGTATTTAAGCTATCAAGGGCGAAATATCAAAAACAATAATGAAAAGCAGCCATCACTTGTGCTTAAAGAATTAATGGACTACCTTGCTCAAGGCTACGGTTGGAACTTTGATAATGGTAATGTTACAGATAATGTTACAGAAAATAGTAGTAAAAACAGTGAGAGCAGTGAGTGCAGTGATAATAATAGAAGCCAAAGAAGCCAATTAAAACAAATACCAATGCAGCCCTTTAGTGAAGATAATTATTCAACCAACAA
>JADGDH010000099.1:6032-9776 GCA_016745015.1 Colwellia sp. | reverse complement strand
GATCATTTAGAAAGTTACTTATTAAAACAAGCATTACTTGAGGCTAACTTAGCTGATGCTAGCTCTTCTGTAACAAGTGAACAAGTACTACATGCAGCAAAGCTTTCAGGAAAATTTCCAGACTTGCCTACCACACAAGATAATTTTGACGATTGGCTTGATGACACTAAACAATTTTGTCATGAAATAATAGCCCATGGGTGTGATAATCCTGACTTGATAGATTGCCAAATAAGCATGCAAAAGCAATCAATTAACTTAACGACCAAAATTCCAGTTAAGCATACTACACAAGGTGTGCAGTGTGTATTTTATCGCAGCTCTAGTGCTAAAGCTAAAGACTTATTTACCCTGTATTTACATCAATTAATTGTACAACAGTGGCAGCAACAAAATATTGATACAGATAACTATAATAATAACCCGCTTAGCCAAGTGCAAAGTACATGTGGTTTTTACTTTAATACAAAAGCACAAAAAGTAGAACAATACATTGTCGCTAATATTAATGATGCTGAAGCCGAGTTAAATAAGCTTTTTGAGGTATATGAACAAGGCCAAAAACAAGCCTTATTACTTAACGGTGACTTAGCCGCACAGGTGTTTAAACAATCGCGAGGCAAAGATGTTGAACTGACACAAGAACGTTTTGAGTTGTTTTGGTATGGCGCTGATTCAACAAGAGGTTTTGCTGAAGACCCTTATATTCACTATTTTTGGCAGCAATGCCCCGATATTTTCACTTATATACCACAATTAAAATTAGTATATCAAAGCTTGTATCAACACGTTAAAAAAGAGAGCAGCAAAGCAAAGGGTGAGCGCACATGAGTCAGTCTCTTTCTAATCACAAAGTAACGTTAACTAATTTAGATGCTGCCACTATTCCTTTAACGGGTCGGCATTTAATTGAAGCCAGTGCAGGAACGGGAAAAACCTATAATATAACACGCATATACTTACGTTTATTACTTGAGCGAGAGCTGAAAGTAGAAGAAATTCTACTGATGACTTTTACTAAAGATGCCACTCAAGAACTTCGTGGTAGAATTGAAGCCTTTATTCGTGAAGCGTTAAATAACTGGCAAACGCTGTGTGATGTAGATAAGTATTTTCAAGCAATTAATGAGCGGGTTAGTCGTGATAAAATTGAATTTTTATTAAAACGCGCATTACTCTTTTTAGATGAAGCCGCTATTTTTACCATTCACGGTTTTTGTCAGCGGGCATTAACACAACATGCCTTTGCTAGCGGCTTACCGTTTAACGCCAACATGTCTACTAATAGTAACGAACTGGTTCTAGAAGCAACGCAAGATTGGTATCGACAACTTGCCAAGCAAAATGTTGAGGAATTTGCCTTAGTCGCTCAATTTTGGTCAACGCCAAGCGCATTTATTTCAAGCTTTGCTAAAGCTATTTCACACAGAAGTGAGATTTCTACCATTGATGTACAAAGCTTAGTTAGTCAGTTTACTTACTTAGCCAAGCAAGCATGCACAGCGTTAACTGACAATGCCAGTTTGCTTAATGAAGGTTTAGTTACTCATAAAAAAGCAGAAGAGCAAGAAAAAAGAGCTGCTGAGTTAATAACATTAATTGCTTGGCTAACGAAAATTAGTGAATGCCAAAACGAGCTTGCTTTATTATCCGCCATTACACAGCCAATGCCCGATTATTTACTTAACGGTAATCGTCACCCTAAAGCATTTAAAGCTCAATTAGCGCAAGTGTTAGCAAGTGCTAAACAAATAAAAACACAAGTTAAAGAACTAGCAAAAAACATTAATAAAGCTAAAGCATATCAACTCGTTCGTACCGCAGTTTATCGAATAAGAGAACAAGTAACACAAGCTAAAAAAAAGCTAAATAATCTTGATTTTAATGATCTTATTAATACCTTGGCTGATAGTTTGCGTAAACAAAAAGAAGAAAAAGAAGAAGGTACAGAAGAAAAAAACAACACGTTGGCGCAAACATTATTAGCGCAATACCCAGTTGCACTTGTCGATGAGTTTCAAGATACCGATCCACAACAATTTTCTATATTGCAGGGAATTTATTACCAAGCAGATACTTCAGAACAAGCACTATATTTAATTGGCGACCCTAAACAAGCTATTTATGGTTTTCGTGGTGGAGATATTTTTGCTTATTTGAATGCCCGTAGTGACTGTGATTATCATTGGCTTATGGATACTAACTGGCGTTCAAGCCCAGATATGGTTGAAGCTTATAATCAACTATTCCTTCAAGGTGAAAAGGTTCAAGATAAAAAGCTTCAAGAAGAAAATGTAACAGACTCTGTTTTTGGTTATGGCATTCCTTATCAAGCAGTATTAGCAGGCAAGAAAACGAGTTGTACTTCAACCTCGCAAGTTAATGATGATCGGGCGCTACAATTTATTCATTTCACTGGCGATGAAGAAGATGAAAAGGTTAAGCAATCAGCTCGACCATTAATGGCAACATGGTGCGCCAATGAAATAGTTAACTTGTTAAGTGATTCGCTAAATGAAACTGTCAGTAACGAGAAAATAAAGGCTAATGAAAAAATAAAGCCGCAAGATATTGCTATTTTGGTACGAGACGGTCGTGAAGCGAGTGACATTAAAGAAGCATTATTGAACGCCAATTTAGCGAGTGTATTTTTATCAGACCGTGCTAACTTATTTCATAGTGAACAAGCAAAACAACTTATTCAGTTATTAAAAGGTATATTAGCACCTGAAGATGAGCGTCTTTATTTAGGCGCATTAACTTGTGGTTTACTTGGGTTTAATGCAACGGCATTGTATGACCTGCAACAAGATGAATTAGCTTATCAAACGTTAAAATTTAGTTTTTTTGATTATAGAATACAGTGGCAACGTCAAGGTTTTATAACCATGGCTATAAGTTTGATGCATCAGCACTTTGATTTTTCAAAAGCTAATATGCGCGATAATAAAGCGCGAACACTAACAAATATTTTACACTTATATGAAATATTGCAATCTGCTAGCCAGCAATTTTTACAACCTCAAGAATTACTTTATTGGTTTGAGCAACAATGTAATGAAGATAACAATAGTGCAATAAGCGAGTTAGAAGCGGAACAACGTCTTGAAAGTGATGGTGATCTTATTCGTATTGTCACTCAACATGGAGCTAAAGGCCTTGAATATCCTGTGGTTTTTATTCCTTTTGCTACTCGTCATAAAGATCCACTTAAGTTTGGCAATAAATCAGTAAGTTATCTTGAGTACCATGATGAACAAGGGAAATTATGTTTAAGCTTAGACGGTGACGAACAAGCTAAAACGGCCATGGCAAATGAAGCCTATGCTGAAAGTATTCGTTTATTATACGTTGCTATAACGCGGGCAGAGCATCGTTGTTATATACTCAGTACTGCTTTTGATAAGTACGCTTTTTCACCTTTAGGAAAAACACTTCAATGGCAGGCAGAGCAAGATATAACACAAAGTTTACAACAATTAGCCTCTAAATCGCCTGAGTCAATAAGCTTACAACAGGTTTCGTTTGACAATATAAGCGAAAATATAAGTGCAAATGCTAATTTATTACAACAAAATGATAATGAAATACCAGAACTACAGGTTAGCAAATTTGTTGGTAAAATTGAGCGAGATTGGTGGTTAAGCTCTTTCTCTGCGTTAAGCCGAAACTTACGTCATGGTGGTGTTTCTAAGCCTGATAGAGACTCAGCAGAGTTTTTTGAAAGCACTATAGGAAGCAATA
>JADGDH010000099.1:0-5932 GCA_016745015.1 Colwellia sp. | reverse complement strand
ATTATGATGCACAGCAACACTTTGGTGGAATTTACTATTTGTATCTACGAGGAATGACAAATGATGAGTGCCATCATGGCGCAGGTGTTTATTATCGTCAAATCCCCCCAATTGAATTAACACAATTAGATGATATTTTTCTTGGTAAAGAATTGAGCAAAGAGCTAGAAAAACGTGATGAAGCGTTAAAGAAGGAACAATAATAATGGCTCAAACTTACACTAACTTTAACGAAGCACAGCTGCAACTAGCAGATATAGCTGCTATAGATTACTTTTTTTCGAGAGAAATGATCACAGCCTTAACAGTGAACTCTAAATTACCTGTTGAGCAAAAGTCTATTCAGGAGCCTATACCAGAACCAGTATTAATGCATTTGTTCATCGCTTTAAGTGTTAGTTTGCGGGCAGGGCACACTTGTTTACCTCTATCTGAAATTTCTGAAGTGCATTGGGCTATTGCTTATGATGAACAAGGGCAGTGTACGCATCAAGGTTATGTTTTTCCTAGCATTGATACGTTAAAGTCATTACTTGTTGACCTTAATATTAGTGCTACTTCAGAGCAACCTCTAGTTTTTAACAATAATAACTTATATATGCGTCGTTATTATCAATTTGAGTCTGAACTTGCTCAAGCTATTAACGAGCGCTTAATGCAGGAAACGTTAGTACCAATAGAAGAACTAAGTTTCATTGTAAATAAGTTATTTAAAAATGAACATCAAACGGAAATAGATTGGCAAAAAATAGCAGTAGCTAATGCAATTAATAAAAATTTTACGGTTATTGCTGGTGGCCCCGGTACGGGAAAAACCTATACCGTAACTAAATTACTTGCTGCATTATTCATGTTAAATGCGAGCAGGAATAGTAAACAAGTACTAGAAATTTCTTTGGTTGCCCCTACAGGTAAAGCGGCGCAGCGTTTATCTGAATCTATTATTAATACGGTATTTGGTTTTAATGGCTTGATTGATGATAATATTTTAGCTGCCATACCAACACAGGCAAAAACAATACATCGTTTACTCGGTGTTATTCCTAACAGCCCCAATTTTAGACATAATCAAAAGAATTTACTTAGTTGTGATGTTTTATTGATAGATGAAGTGTCTATGGTTGACTTGCCTATGATGACACGAATATTTAGAGCATTAAAACCCAGTGCAAAAGTGATTCTTTTAGGGGATGCTGATCAATTACCCTCTGTTGCTGTTGGTAGCGTGTTGGCTGATATTGCACCAAGACCTCACGGTGGTTATAGTGATAAAAACTTGCACTACTTAGCTCAGGTTTGCCAAGTAGATGCAAAGCAGTTACAAAGCACACTTGAGCAAACTAATACTAAAGAGCAAACGAATATCAAATCAAACACCGACTATGATTATTTAAGTTTTTTAATTAAAAGTCGTCGTTTTGATGGTGAAGGTGGTATTGGAAAATTAGCCACTCACGTTATACAAGGCCAAGCTACGCAAAGCTGGCAGTTGTTAGAGTCTTTAATTAGTAAAGAGTCTTCAACAAATAAAGAGTCCTCAACTAGTAAAGAATCCTCAACAAATAAAAAGCCAAATCAATTAACCTTAGTTGATAATAATTCAAACTCTTGGCTAACACCGTTAGTTAACAAATATTATCAAGGCATTGCTCATTGTAATGAAATTGAACAAGCATTTACCTTATTAGCTAAATTTCGTGTGCTTTGTGTAACTCGCCAAGGTGAATGCGGTGTTGATGCAATAAATTTATTGATAAAAGAGCAACTCGTTAATTGCCATAGTAGATACCATAATAACTCACAAGCAACTTATCATGGCATGCCTATTATGATCAGTGAAAATGATTATCGCCTTGGGCTTTTTAATGGTGATATAGGATTACTGTGGCGCACAGAAGATGGTCATTTAATGGCTTTTTTTGAAAGTTCAGATCAAGATAAGGTTGAAATTCAAGGTAAGATTGAAACTAAAGAACAAGCAGGGCATTTATTAAAAAATAAGTATTATAAAATGCTACTGCCATCACGGTTACCTAAATATGATGCTGTTTATGCAATGACTATTCATAAAACCCAAGGGAGTGAGTTTGAGCATGTTGCAATAGTGCTTCCTAAACAGGCAGAACATCAACTGCTTTCTCGTGAGTTGCTGTATACTGGCATTACTAGAGCAAAAACAAAAATAACAATTGTCAGTAATAAACAAACTTGGCAATTTGGCGTAAAAACTGCGATAAAACGTTATTCTGGTTTAGCGCGCTAATATTATTTTATCAATAGAAAATTATTTTAAGGAATACTTACCCCAATGCAATTAATCAACATAGATAAAACGCGTTACCGAAAACATTTAAATATTATTATTGCAGGTTTTATTGGATCTTTATTAGTGTTAGCACTAGTTTTTGGTCAGCTACTTATTGCAATGTTTGCCCAAGAAGGTATTAATAATTTTAGGTATAATTTACTGGGTGTTGTTTTATCTTTACTGGCTTGTGCGGCAATTTTACATACACTTAAAAAATCAGCTTTTTTTAAAGAAATTTATTATATTTGGCAAATAAAACAAATACAGAATTTAATATTTAGAAAATTGAAGAAGATAAAAGCGGCAGCAAATAACGATGATACTAATGCGTTGATTATTTTGGTTTTCTATTATCAAAGCTTACAACAAGTGTATCAACTAGATGATAATATGCTAACGATAACTAAGGTAAATAAAGATTTGAGTGATTTACAAGAAACAATTGCTAACAAAAACTTTACTATTAGTGTAGAACAATTTGATAAAAAGCTGATAAGTTCTTATAGTTAATTTAATAAATTTTACACCAATAAAAAGAAGGAATTACGCATGATAGGTTACGTTACTTTAGGTACTAATGATTTAGAAAGAGCAGTATCGTTTTATGATCAACTCTTTGCCACCATAGGCGCAGGTCGCTTTATAGAAAATGAAAAATTTGTTGCATGGTCTACAGGGATGGATCAAGCGGGTATTTCGGTAACTAAGCCTTTTAATGGGCAAACAGCAACAGCAGGTAATGGTACTATGGTTGCAATTCTGCTCGATTCTAATGACAAAGTTGATGCATTTTATCAAAAAGCCATTGAACTTGGCGGAACGTGTGAAGGAAAACCAGGTCTTCGTGGTGAAATGGCTGGTTTTTATGCTGGTTACTTCCGTGATTTAGATGGCAATAAATTAAATGCTTTTCATATGGAAATGCCCACAGGTTAATCGAGATATTGGAAGAGTGAAACTTTATCTCATTGATTACCAATAATAAAAAAACCAGCAATTCTTTAAATAATGCTGGTTTTTATTTTTAACGCAAATATTTAAATAGCGTTAAACTATTTAGCACGAAAAACTATCTAGCACGGAAGATAATGCGACCTTTAGATAAATCATATGGCGTTAATTCAACAGTTACTTTATCGCCAGTTAAAATACGGATATAGTTTTTACGCATTTTTCCTGAAATATGAGCAGTAACCACATGGCCATTCTCTAATTCAACTCGGAACATAGTGTTAGGTAACGTGTCTAAAACCGTACCTTGCATTTCAATATTTTCTTCTTTCGCCATGGGGCGCTAAACCTCTATATGTTGTGCAAACAAGCAATAATTTCCAATTAAATTGTTAGAAAATATTGCCGATAAAAAAAGCTGCGCGAATGATGCCTAATTGTGTCACTAAAGTAAAGCTTTGCGCTGTTTATTTATTCTTCTTATCTCTTATTTGCTGCTTTTTCCTGCTATTTAGCTAAAGGGAGGTTTTTTCAGTCAATAACCATTGACCATTTACAAATTTTTCATAAGGAAAATAGCGATTTTTATAATTCATTTTCTGGCAATCATCTATTTGATAACCTAAATATAAGTACGATAAGTTGAGGTTTTTACATAAATCAATTTGAGTTAAAATAGAAAAAACACCTAAGCCATGCGATTTAAACCCTGGGTGGTAAAAAGTATAAACAGCAGATAAACCATTGTTTAACACATCGGTTACCGCCACACAAATTAGTTCTTTTTCGTTATCAATAATTAACCAAGTTTCAATAAATAATTGTTTGGTTAATTTGCTAGAGAGAAACGTTTTAAATTGTTGATAATTAGCGGGAAACATACTGCCATCTTGATGACATGTATTAATGTAGTTTTCATACAGAGGATAGTAGTCATCTTTTAGTTCTTCTGAAGTTGTTATCTGAAAGTGTAAATTACGTTTAAGTGAACGTTTTTGGCTTTTAGAAGGGGAGAATTTATCAATAACAACACGAATAGATTGGCAAGCATTACAGTTAGGGCAGTATGGGCGATAAGATTGATCGCCACTACGGCGAAAGCCTTCCATCATTAACAAACTATAACTGCGGTTGTTTTGCAGGCGTTCGTCAACAGCAAGTAATAGCCGCTCCTCTTGTTCAGGCAAATAACTACAAGGAAATGTTTTGGTTATGCCCACTTTAAAATTATTATCATTCATACTTCAACTATTACTCAGCTATCTAATCATTTAAGTGCAATTCTCGTGCTTGCCAAAAGTTTGTTGTTATTTTTTTATTTATAGCCACTTGTTTTAATTTAATAAAATTATTTCGTGATATTTCTATCGCCCCCATGTCGGCTAAAAAAGGATTAAGTAATTGGCAGTCAATAAAATCAACATTAATGGTGTTAAGTAATTTGGCTAACGCCACTAATGCAAATTTAGAGGCGTTAGCTTTAGTATAAAACATTGACTCACCTGAAAAAAAGCCATTAATAGCCACACCATACAAACCACCTACAAGTTCTAGTTCATCAAATGAATTTTGCTGCCATACTTCAATGGAATGCGCATAACCTAAAAGATGTAACTTTAGGTAGGCCGCTTCCATTTCAGGTAAAATCCATGTGCCATCATCACGAAAAGGCGCATTAGCACACATACTAGTTACTTGCTTAAAAGCGGTGTTTAGCGTGATTTTATAAGGCGTTTTTTTTAATGCTTTATGCAAAGACCGATTGATACGTAAATCGGTCAGGTTGATAACAGCCCTCGGATCAGGAGACCACCACATCAGTGGATCGCCTTCACTAAACCAAGGGAATATCCCTTGGCTGTAGGCGTTAATTAATCGTTGAGGCTGTAAATCGCCACCCACCGCCAGTAAACCATTTGGTTCAGCGAGAGCGAAATCTACAGGGGGGAAGGCAAAGTCTGTATCGTTTAGTTGATATAGGCTCATTATTATCCAAAAACATTCATATTAGCTAGAATTATAAGCTTTTCCTACTAGCTAAAGAGCGTCTAGGAATCGTTCAGCGTCTAATGCCGCCATACAACCCGCACCCGCAGAAGTGATTGCTTGACGATAAATATGATCAGCCACATCACCTGCAGCATATATACCTTCAACACTGGTTTGCGTTGCATTTCCTTCAGTGCCACTTTGAATGGTTAAGTAACCATTTTTCATCGCTAATTGATCTTTGAAAATATCCGTATTCGGTTTATGGCCAATGGCGATAAATACACCTGCTACATCTATTACTTCAGTGGCTTCAGAGTTAGTTTCTTTTAAACGCAAACTTGTTACGCCCATGTTATCGCCTAACACTTCATCTAAAGTACGATCTGTGTGCAACACAATATTACCATTTTTAACTTTTTCAGCTAAACGGTCAGTTAATATTTTTTCACTTCGAAAAGTATCACGACGATGAACTAAATGTACTTCACTAGCAATGTTAGATAAATATAGCGCTTCTTCAACAGCAGTATTACCACCACCAACAACGGCTACTTTTTGGTTCTTATAAAAGAAACCATCACAAGTAGCACAAGCTGAGACACCACGTCCCATGAAAGCTTCTTCAGACGGTAAACCTAAATATTGTGCTGAAGCACCTGTGCAAATAATTAACGCGTCACA
>JADGDH010000098.1 GCA_016745015.1 Colwellia sp. | reverse complement strand
TAGGCTCTTCAGGTATGGATGTAAGAGCTTTGTCTGCAAGGGTCCCTAGCTTATTAATTGAATCTTCATTTGGTCGAACTTTTCCACGTTTCTATATTCGAGGTTTAGGTAATACCGATTTTGATCTACTGGCTTCACAACCTGTATCATTAATTTACGATGATGTTGTTTTAGAAAACGCGTTAACCAAAGGCATGCCAATGTTCGATCTTGAGCGTGTAGAAGTACTTCGTGGGCCTCAAGGAACATTGTTCGGTCGTAATACTACGGCTGGTATAGTTAAGGTTCAATCAAAAAAACCAACCCAAGATTTTGATGCTTCAATATCGGCCTCATACGGTAGTTATAATTCAACTGACTTACGTTTAGCCGTAGGTGGTGGCTTAACCGATACCTTGTCTGCTCGCGTTGCATTATTGAAACAAGATAGAGATGATTGGATTGACAATAAAGCACCAGGTTTTGAGCAAGATGATCAACTTGGTGGTTATGGTGAAACTGCTGGACGTATTCAGCTTTTATGGGAACCTAATGATGAATTTTCAGCCTTATTTAATTACCATTTTAGAGATGCCGATGCTGATTCTCGTATTTTTAGAGCTAATATAATTAAGCCAGGTACTAATAATTTAGTTGATGACTTTGATCGAGAAGTAGTCTATCAAGATGCTGCCTTACGAAATGAGCAAACTATTGACATGAAAGGTTCCAGTTTAAAATTAGAATATGATTTTGGTAGTCATACGCTAACGTCTGTAACTGGTTATGAATCAGCAGAAATGTTTTCTGTAGGTGATATTGATGGTGGCTATGGTGCTGCATTTTTGAATGATTATATGGGACCAGGCTTTATTCCATTCCCATCTGAAACTGGTGCAAGAATGCCAGATCACTCTCAAATTACTCAAGAGCTTAGATTATCGAGCAATGATATTGGGCAATTTGATTATCAAGTAGGCATGTTTTATTTCAACGAAGATTTAACTATCCACAACCTAAGCTTTAATACGCTAGGTGGTGGTTTTCAAAATGGTATAGCTGTTCAGAATATGGAAACAACTGCTTGGGCTGTATTTGCTTCTGTAGATATTGAACTATCAGAAAAAACAAACTTAACAGCAGGTATTCGTTATTCAGATGATGAGCGTATTTGGGATGGCACATTAGTTGAATCACCATTTGGTGCCCCTGGTTTTAGTGAAAATGCTACTGTTGATGATTCGCAAATTAGTGGTGATATTAGTGTTAACTACCGTTGGACTGACGATACCAATGTTTATGCTCGTTTAGCAAAAGGTTATCGTGCTCCAAGTATTCAAGGTCGTAGCTTATTGTTTTCAGCCTCTCATACAACGGCTGATTCAGAGTTAGTAACGTCAATTGAAACAGGTTTTAAATCTACTATGTTAGAAAATACTGCTCGTATTGACGGTTCAGTATTTTATTATGCTGTTGATGATCAACAGTTAACGGCAGTTGGTGGCACGGGTAATGTTGCAAGTTTATTAAATGCTGATAAAGCTGTAGGTTATGGTTTTGAAGTTGACTCAGAGTTTTGGGCTACAGATAACTTGGTGTTTGGGGCTAGTTTAAGTTACAACCATACAGAGTTACAAGATGATACTATTTCTGTTGCTGGGTGTGGCGGTGGTTGTACTATTACAGATCCTATTAATAATGATGGGCAAGTTATTATTGATGGAAATTCACTACCGCAGTCGCCAGACTGGATTGGTAATTTGAGCGCTCGTTGGACCAAAGAAATAGGTGACGGTGAGCTTTATATTTATACTGATTGGTCTTATCGCAGCGAAGTCAGTTTCTTCTTATATGAATCTAAAGAATTTATGGGTGATTCAATAATGGAAGGTGGTTTACGTGTTGGTTATGAGTGGTTTACTGATGGTGCTGAATATGAAGTAGCTGCTTATGGTCGAAATATTCTTGATGAAGAAAAGCTTACTGGCGGAATAGATTTCAACAACCTAACAGGTTATGTTAATGAACCTCGTTTTTTTGGTGTTGAATTTAAAGTTAATTTCTTTTAATTTATATTAGATATGCAATTAAACTAAAATAGGGCTAATGAGTACTAGTCCTATTTTTGAACAAAATTTATGAACTTATTAGCTGTGACATTAACAGTGGCTAATCAATAGGGGATAGGGTGTATGTTTCGTTATTTAAAGCTATTTACTATTATCTTGTAAAAAATCAGTGAATTTATTTAAATCAACTGGACGACTGAATAAATAACCTTGTACTGCATCACAATTCATTTCAGTTAAACACTTTAATTGCTCTACGTTTTCAACACCTTCAGCGATCACTTTTAGTTTTAAACTATGCGCCATCACTATTACCGCTGACACTATAGCTTGATCACCTCCATCATTAGCAATACCAATAATAAATGAACGATCTATTTTCAAATAATCCACGGGTAATCGTTTTAAATAAGCAAGTGAGCTATAACCCGTGCCAAAATCATCAACGGATATACTTACGCCTCCCTTCTTAAGTTGTTGCAAGGTATTTAATACGACTTCGAAATTATTGGCTAATGAACTTTCAGTAATTTCAAACTCTATTTGCTCAGGGGGAACGTCATATTCAGTTAACGTATGATAAACAAAGGGAGAAAATGAATTGTCATATATTTGTTTAGGAGATAAATTAACAGAAACCTTATGATGGTAACCTAGCTGTTGCAGCAATTTAATATGTCGACAAACATGTTTAAAAACTAATTTTCCTAAAGGAATGATTAAACCAGTTTCTTCTGCCAAAGGAATAAAATCATTAGGCATAATTCGTCCTGCATCAGGACTTTGCCAACGAACCAATGCTTCAGCTTTTATAATTTTCCCACTTGCAATATCCATGATAGGTTGTAACAGCACTTCAAATTCATCATTGTTAATTGCTTCTCGTAAAGCATTTTCTAAAGAAATACGCTGTGCGGTTTTTTGTTGTAGCTCCTGTGAGTAAAACTTAATATCACTTTTACCTGTTAATTTAGCATTATAGGTAGCTAAATCAGCATATTTTACCAGTAAATCAGGGTTGTTAGAATCATCAGGAAAATGGACGACGCCTATGCTTGCAGTAATCAATAGTTGATCTTTATGTTGTACCTTGTATGGAATATTAACTTCCGTTAACACTCTTTGGGCAATAGCCATACAGCTTTTATCCGAGTTATTACCATTAACATTTTTTAATATAACTGCAAATTCATCACCACCAATACGACAAATAACATCTTCTTTCTTTAATAACTTTTGTAATCGCTGTGCAATAATTATTAATAATTCATCACCTTCTGCATGACCATAATTTTCATTAATAAATTTAAAATTATCAATATCAATATAAAGTAAATAGAATGGTTCTTGATGCATGCAATTTTGCTCAACAATACTCCAAAATAATTGCCTATTTGGTAGTTGAGTTAAACTATCGTAATGCGCTAATTTTTCATTATGCTGCAGTAAATGTTTGATTCTAGAAATATCATTAATATATAAAACCCAATGTGTTACTTTTCCTAACGTATCTTTGATAGGGTAAATGGACACTTTCAACCATTTTACATAATGCGGCGCTGCTAACCAATACAATTCACCATGCCATTGTGTTGCTGACTCAAATATGCGTTGATATTCAGGGTATTGCTTTTTCATTAGATCAAATATAATGCTTATTGGCGTTTCAGTTCCCCCTTGTCCAGGATCTTTTAATTGGAATAGCCGATAATTGAGTGGGTTTTGCAATATAGGATTAAGCTTATGATTTAACACCATAATACCAAAGGTTGCTTTATCAATAGTGTTAGAAATTGTTTTTAGCATTTGCATATCATCTGAATCTGTTGAAATAGTTTCATTAATACGCTGATGAGTATCATCTACTTGTTGCTGTAAAGTTTCATTGCTAATTAACGTTTCTCTTGCCGCTTGTAATGTTCTTTGTTGTTGGGCAAACACTTGAGCAACATTTTTAATAATAAGTATGGGCTGCCCAGCTGATATACAGGCAAGTGCTTCAAAGTGTAGTAAATTTCCATTGCTCAGTTGTTCTGTCCAAAAACCAGAATTAAGAATACCACTTTCGTTTCTTGCCCAAAATAATTCAGCATCAATGAGAAAATCAGTTAAGAATAAGCAAGCAACATTAATCGTAACTCGATTAGTAGATGATTTTTTAATGATAACATTAGACCAAGTATCTATTTTGTGTATAAGTACAAAAACATCTAATTTTTGACGTGATAAAACAGTACAATCTAATGCATTAAAAACAGCATGTTCAATATTAATTTCAGCCGCATGCTGGCGAATAAGATCAGTATTGAGTGACAAAATAATCTCCTATTAATTCGAATAACGTTTCTACTGATTCTCCTGTTTTAGCGCTAGTGTAAATAGTTCCAATAAATTCTTTTTCTATATCAAATAATTGCTGATGTTCTAATTTCCACTCAGCTTTAAGATCTGATTTGTTTATTACCAGTATTGCTGGTGCGTCAGTCTCTTTACGTGCTTGTCGTAATATATCGAGACTATCAAGGTAGCTTTGAGGGCGAGTACAATCAGTGACTAATATAAGCACTGCAGCTCCACGCATGTAACGTGGTTGAAAGCCTGAGTATTGATCGGTTCCTTCAATATCCCATAACATAAATTGAAATGCTTGATCTTCAATGGTGATATTTTTTTTATCTATTTTTACACCAAGTGTTGTTAAGTATTTCTCTGAGAAGATACCGTCCACATAATGGCGAACCAAACTGGTTTTACCAACGGCTGAAGAACCTAACATGCATATCTTTTTTTGAATCAAAGACTTAATTCCTTTTATTACCTAATTAACACTAGCCCCTCAATTTAAACACTTTAAGGGTGATGATAGGTGAATAGTTACAAATAAATTACTTATATTGCATACTATTTATCTAAATCTAATAATAACAATAGCATTGTTTTATAAATAAATAATAGAGAATAATACTTTTCTTGCATCTGCTGAAATATTATTTAGTGGAATTTCTCCCACCCCTAAAGCATGCAATTTGCTTGCATCAATACCATTATTAATGAGTGCAGCTTTGACTATGGATGCTCGCTGCTGACTTATTTGGTTATTTTTAGCCTTTACTCCACTATTATCACTAGTACCAAGAACTAAAACACCTATTTCAATATTTAATGTCTTAGCTAATAAAAATAGTTCATTTAGCCTTGTTGTTTGTTCTTTAACTATTTGTTCTGAAATTTTATCTAATGATATATCTGCTTTACGAAAGTGTAGCTGAATTGTTGATATTTCACCCACTTTTTCTTTAAATATATGCTGTGCTAATAAAATATTTGTTTTGATATTAAGAGGGGAGTTGTCTTTTAATTCTAATTTGCTGCTATCAACGAGTAAACCTCCAGCAATAACACTTAATTCTTGTTGTAAAATTCTTTTATCGGCATAAGTTATTTTTCCATTTAAAGTGAGCTCTTTATTTTTCCATTGCCCACTAAGTAAGAATTTTTCATAAATTTTTTGGGCTTTATGTTGTATAATTGACGTATCAGCGGAAATAAATAATTGCTCAGTTAGCGCTATGTTTTCAACTTTTATTTTGTTTTTCTGTAACCAATGACGGATTGAAATGGCTGCTGGATCACGCCAAACCTCTAAATAATAATGTTCATCTTGTTCTTTTTTTATATTTATTACAATAATGCCCGCTTCATTATTCAATAACTGTAATGTTTCAAATGTTTCATCTTGCTTAAAAAAAGCAAATAATTGATAACAAATAATGGAAAAAACAATGCCAATAATAATTAATGCATACCAAGGTTTTTTATTATTTTTATTTGTTTCTTGTTTTTTACTTTGTGTGATTAAACAATCACGTAATTGTTGCTCTGTATTTGCTAAGGGGGCTGCGTCACCTTTAAATTTTTGTAATTCATCAAAGTAAAGTTGGTGAATTTGCTCTAAAGATTTTTGTAATTGATTAGGTACATTTTCTGGCATGTTACCCGTTACAGCAGCAGCAATTACAGCGGAAGGGCCATTTTTAATTACTAAAGTAAAATTAGCTGTTTTAATAACATCTAATCCTTCTCCTTGTTGTTTGTCTTTTCCAAAGGAGTCAGCAATAAAATCGGTAATAGCTGTTAGCATTGAAGACATTAAGTCTGCGTCATTACCTGTTTCAGGGTCTAGTGCCACTGAATTCAGCAATAAGCCTGTTTCTGTATGAATTAAAAAAACTTGTTCAACACGAAAAACATACGTTTGGCTGATCACATACTGAGCAAAACTCACATTGGCTTGTTTAGCCTGAAACCGCCACTTTAGCCCTTTGTAGGTAAAGCTATTTTCAATCAGTTTATTGGTTTTTTCCATAAACTCATTTAAAAATGCTGCTACAGATTTACGAACTAAACTTCCCATTATAGGGTATAAATAGCCAATAAATTTATCTCGATTATTTGTTATAGAGCGTTCTACTGAATTTTCAACGATAGGTGTTAAAACGGTGGTAATAGAAGCATCTTTCTTTTGTCTATCTTTAAGCGCTTCAGTTAATACTTCAGTAACTAATTCTTTTGCTTGTGCACGAACAACATCAACTACCCGCTTATTATCATCATTAAGCAGTATGCTTTTTAGTTGTTGTAGTTGTTGATCAGATTGCTGATCATTTTGTTTAATCGGCATAAGATGTTAGTGGTTTGATGCTATATTGCATCATCCTTTTCCAAATTGACCGCCACGGTAGTAAATAATTCGGCCAATTGTTTTCTATCAGTTTTAGATGAATCTAAATCATTAGATACCTGCGCTAATTCAGCGATCAATTGCGCGATTTGTTGCTGTAAACTAGTAGAGAGCGTAGCGATGTCAGATGTTAATTTATCATGTAATTTATCCATTTCACTAGCACCGAGATCACTTTGCGATGCTAAATCAATACTAACTTGATCTAATTCACTTTTGAGGATATCTGAACGCTCATGATGGTCAATATCAAATGCGGAAGTCTTTTTGTCAACGGTTTTTACTTCTTGTTGTAATGTATTAAAGCCATCTTCCATACTAGCATTTAAACTTGCACCAAGATTTGATATTTGTTGTTGTAAATCTTTAAACATTTGTTGTTGTTGTGTTTGCAATATTCGCTTTGCATCACCAAAAACTATTTCTCGAAGTTGATCTAAATCAGAAAGCGATGTTTGTGCTTCTGGCTCATTTTTAACCGTTTCTTTTTTAGTTGACATAATCCTACCAAGTATTATTGAGTGCTATGAACTTAATAAAAATTTTATATAAAATAATCATATATATAAAACTATCTTAGAGAAGTTATATGAGTAGGACAAGTTATTTTGATCACGTTTAAGCTCAAATAATGAGCCTAAAGAACAATAAAAGCAGAATGAAAGGTTATAAAATACTTTCTAATGTTAACTCCATCATATCTTTAAAGGTGCTTTCACGCTCATCCGCAGTCGTTTTCTCACCTGTTTTAATGTGATCGGACACCGTTAATACCGTTAAGGCTTTTTTTCCGTATTCTGCAGCAACACCATATAAACCAGCAGCCTCCATTTCAACCGCTAAAATGCCATGTTTTTCCATTAAAGCAAACATTTCAGGTTGAGGAGTATAAAATAAATCAGCGGTAAAAATATTACCTACATGCACTTCTTTATTAAGGCGTTGTGCTGTATTGACTACTTTGTGCAAAAGTGAGAAATCAGCAAGAGCCGCAAAGTCACACTGATTTAAACGCATACGGTTAACGTTTGAGTCTGTACTGGCACCCATGCCAATAATAACATCTCGAATTTTAATATCATCGCGCACTGCACCACAAGAGCCTATACGGATAATGCTTTCAACACCAAAATCTTTATATAGTTCAGTGGCATAAATTGAAATTGATGGTACGCCCATCCCTGAACCCATTACAGAGATAGGTTTACCTTTATAATTACCAGTATAGCCAAACATATTGCGTACACTTGTTACGCATTTGGCATCGTCTAAAAAGCTTTCAGCTATAAATTTAGCTCTTAGCGGATCGCCTGGCATTAATACGGTTTCGGCGAAGTCGCCTAAATTTGCAGAAATATGAGGTGTGCTCATGAAATGTCCCTTGTTTATATATTTAGTTTAAATAGATGAATCAGTAAGTTTTTAGCCTGAAATTTTGATATAAATTTATATATCAAAACAGCTATCAAGGGTGTTTTACTGACCTTTCATTTTTTCATCAATATTCTTGTTAATTTTTCGCTAGTTTACTTATGTTACCAATTAGATAATAAGAATTAAATTGTTTTTATATCGTTACATATTTTAATAAAGATTTTTTATCGTAATCAGATAAAAAGCATACATCAACAGCATTTTTTTGTAATAGTTTGATCTCATTGTTATTAAGTTTTAACACTTGCTGTGCAATTTCATATTCATGTTTTATTTCTATGCCTTGCACCGCAGGATCATCGGTATTTAAGCAAGCTTTAATACCGTGTTCAAGAAATATTTTTAAAGGATGTTTAGATAAATTCTTCACTGTTCCTGTTTGAAAATTTGAAGTTAAACAAGATTCAATGGCAATATTATTATTGACCATGTAAGACATTAACTTTTCGTCTTCTATTGTTGCAACGCCATGACCAATACGTGTTGCACCTAATTCATTAATAGCTTGCCAAACACTTTTTACACCACCTGCTTCACCTGCATGTACGCTTACCTGTAGCCCTGCATTGCGAACTTGCTTAAAGTGTTCAATAAATAATTCTCCAGGAAAATTATATTCATCTCCAGCTAAATCAATCGCAACTAAATGATTTTTATGTGTGAGCAAGCCATCTAATTCAAACTGGCACTGCTTTACACCAAAAGTGCGACTTAAAATTCCAATAAGGTTAATTTTAATATCAAAAGTTTTCATGCCGTCATTAACACCATCAATTACAGCAGCAACAACATCACTAATAGGTAAATTATGATTCATCGACATATAATAAGGAGAAAAACGTAATTCTGCGTAATGTAACCCAGCATTAAATGCATCTTCCACATTTTCAAAGGCAACACGTTTTACATCATCAAGATTTTTTAATACGGCAACTCCCCAGTCTAATTTCTTTAGAAAAGCGAGTAAATCAGATTCACTCTGTTGTATTTGCACATAAGGAATAAAATCATCAAATTTTGTGGTTGGCAAAAGAATGTTGTTTTTCATTGCCAGTTGCCAAATTGTAGTGGGTCGAATGTTACCATCTAAATGTCGATGAAGATCAAGTAGGGGCACAGTGGTATCAATCATTTTATACCTCCTTCTGAATAAGAATTATGATTAAAAGAATAAGTTTGATTTACCCCAAGATTATAGCGTTTTTTACACCTTTCTCCATTGGAATATGCTGGCATTAGCCCCTTAACACTGGTAAATTGTCTTCGGGATTATTTATTTAGATGTCTAGACGTAAATTAAAGACAAATTAATGCTATTAACTTAATAGTAGACGAGAGCAAAGAGAAAGAATTATGTATCAAACTGACGATGTGCGCATCAATAAAATCAAAGACTTATTACCTCCTATCGCATTGCTAGAACGATTTCCAGCGTCAGAAAAAGCAATTAAGTCGGTCGTTTCTGGACGAGCGGCAATTCACAATATACTTAATGGTAAAGATGATCGCTTACTTGTTGTTATAGGGCCTTGTTCTATTCATGACCCTGAAGCTGCATTTGAGTATGGCCAACGTTTAGTAAAGTTACGTGAGAAATATAAAGGTACTTTAGAAATAGTCATGCGCGTTTATTTTGAAAAGCCACGAACAACCGTTGGTTGGAAAGGTTTAATAAACGACCCTTACATGGATAACAGCTTTAAACTTAATGATGGTTTACGCATTGGCAGGAAGTTATTGCTCGAAATTAATGAATTAGGTTTACCTGCTGCGGGGGAATTTTTGGACATGATTACTCCACAATACATGGCTGATTTCATGTGTTGGGGAGCCATTGGTGCTCGAACAACCGAATCACAAGTTCATCGCGAATTAGCTTCAGGCCTTTCATGTCCTGTTGGTTTTAAAAATGGAACTGATGGTACTATTAAAGTAGCTATTGATGCTATTGGCTCTGCGGCTGCATCACATCACTTTTTATCAGTTAATAAGTTTGGCCATGCAGCGATTGTTGAAACTACGGGTAATAATGACTGTCATATAATTTTACGTGGCGGCAAAAATACAAATTACGACGAAAAAAGTGTTAAAGAGGTCACTGAGCAATTAGATGGTTATAGTTTAAATACTAAAATAATGATTGATTTTAGTCATGCTAATTCTAGTAAGAAATTTGAAAACCAAATGTTAGTATCTACAGATGTTAGTAACCAAATAAGCCAAGGCAATCAAAATGTTTTTGGCGTGATGGTAGAAAGTAACTTAATTGAAGGGAATCAAAAGCTTATTGATGGAAAGGCTACCGTTTATGGGCAAAGCATTACTGACGCATGTATTGGTTGGAATGACACTGAAACGTTATTAGCGCAGTTAAGTGATGCCGTTTTAACAAGAAGAAGTGTTTAGGTAAATCCTATTAAAAAAACGTAAACCATGTTACAACGTCTACCTAAATTAATTATTTAAGTAGACGTTTTATGCAAGAAACCACCCATGCCATTTTAAAACAAATTGAATCTGTTGTTTTAGGTAAGCCGCATGAATGTCGTTTAGCGCTCACTTGTATGCTGGCACAAGGCCATTTGTTAATTGAAGATTTACCTGGTATGGGTAAAACCACTTTGGCGCATACCTTAGCTGAAACATTAAATTTGAGCTACCAACGCGCTCAATTTACCAGTGATTTACTACCTGCTGACATTGTTGGTATATCCATTTTTAACACAAATACCCACGCGTTTGAACTTCATAAAGGGCCTATTTTTAATCAGGTTGTCTTAGCCGATGAAATTAACCGTGCAAGCCCAAAAACACAAAGTGCTTTACTTGAAGCAATGGAAGAAAAACAAGTAAGTATTGATGGTACTACCTATCGTTTGCCTGAGCCATTTTTTGTCATTGCAACTCAAAACCCTTTATTTCATGCGGGTACTTATCCGTTGCCAGAGTCTCAATTAGATCGTTTTATGATGCGAATATCATTGGGGTTTCCTAATATTGATGCGGAAAAAGCTATTTTATTATCTTCAGCAGTAACATCTTCAACAATAGCATCCTCAACAATAACGAATAAAATCAGCGTTGAAAGTTTAATGACAATGCAAAAAGCTGTACAGAAAATACACGTGTCTGACGCTATTATTGAATATATAATAGCACTTTGTCATGTCAGTAGGGGGGCAAACAATGATGTTA
>JADGDH010000004.1:42201-54923 GCA_016745015.1 Colwellia sp. | reverse complement strand
CGTTGGTTAGGCTTTTGACCTGAACCCCTTGGAACTGGAGCGCATTGTAGAGAACTTCTGAAAAGGATCAAGCATTATTTTGAAACTTTTACTTGTTCGCAGATAAATTAAACTAAACGAGTGCATATCAAGCTAATTAACTTTATTAATTGCTAAATTGAATGTTTTTTGCACTTATTGTTGCACAAAAATAAAAGGTGGGTAACATAGAATTGTAAATTTCGTTTTTACATTTTAATTTTTATAAACTTATAATAAAATAATAATTAGGTATCCATTATGAAGTCTCCGAATATTTTAACAGTAGTTATAGCTGCCATTTTTGCTATTATTGCCTTTTTTGTTTTTAGTAAAGTCGCATCTACACCAGCAATTATTGCTAGCTTTGTTTTTGTTAGTGCATTTATTGCTCCGTTAATTAACACCTCTTTTACTAAAGTTGAAGCAAGCACTTCATCTAGTAATCCTGATAGTGAAATGAAAACACTATACGTAGGTAATTTACCTTACCGTGCAAATGAAGCAGCAGTACGAGAATTATTTGCTAATTATGGTAATGTAGAATCTGTAAGACTTATGAAAGATAAGCATACAGGAAAACGTAGAGGGTTTGGTTTTGTGGAAATGTCTGCTATTGATTTGGAAAAAGCTATTGAAGCACTAAACGATACTGAGTTTCAGCAACGTACTTTGAAAGTTAGAGAAGCAAAAGAGCGTCCTGAAAGAACGGTTAGCGAAAATAATTAAATTCCTTTTTAACAAGTTTATGTAAACCTACTAATTTTTCTATTTATTAGTAGGTTTTTTTATATCTTTTTCTCTATTCTTTTTAAATAAACCTAGACAATAATATAGGCAAGCGTAAAATTTGCCCTTCAATTTTCCTTAGACATCAACTTAATACAAGGCTATACATGTTCAGTCATATTCACCCTGATAATTACGCTCAACAATTATCAGACAAAAACCAAGAAATGACAGCTTTATTTTCTTGTTTTGACTTACCTCCCGCTGAAATTTTTCCATCAAAGCCTTTAAATTATCGTTTACGCGCAGAATTTAGAGTGTGGCATCAAGGTGATGATCTTTATTACATTATGTTTAATAGTGAAACTAAAGAGAAATATCGAGTCGATGATTTTCCTGTTGCCAGTAAGCTAATCAATCAAGCAATGAAAGCTTTACTTGTATCAATTAAAGACATAAAAGAGCTACGTTATAAGCTATTTCAAGTTGATTTTCTTTCAACGTTGAGTGGTGAACTACTTATTAGTATGCTTTACCATAAACCGTTAGAGTTCACTTGGGAAGATACAGCAAAATCGCTCAAACAAAAGTTATCTTCTATTGCGCCAGTAGATATAATTGGCCGAGCTAAGAAACAAAAAATAATTATAGATAAAGATTATTTGATGGAATCATTAAAAGTTGGTGAAAGCACTTTTGTTTATCAGCAAGTTGAAAACAGTTTCACCCAACCAAATGGCGGCGTAAATGAAAAAATGTTGCTCTGGGCACAAGAAGCAACAACCAATGCAGGTGGCGATTTAATTGAGCTTTATTGTGGTAATGGCAATTTCAGTATTGCCCTTGCTCAAAATTTTGATCGTGTACTAGGTACTGAAATTTCAAAAACTTCAGTAAGATCTGCTCAGATAAATATCAAGGCAAACAATATTGATAATATTAATATTGTTCGCATGTCGAGTGAAGAGTTTAGCCAAGCAATGAATGGTGAGAGAAAATTTAGACGTTTGGAAGGGTTTGATTTAACTGCCTACAATTACGACACTGTATTGGTTGATCCGCCACGTGCAGGGTTAGACAAAGAGAGTATTGAATTAGTTGGCCGCTTTAATAAAATTATTTACATTTCTTGTAACCCTAAAACGTTAAAAGAAAATTTAACTGACCTAACTAAAACGCACGTTATTGAAAAATTTGCTTTGTTTGATCAGTTTCCTTATACCGAGCATATTGAGACAGGCATAGTGCTAATTTGTAAATAAGGTGAAATTGTAAATATAATCGGTGTCGTTACTTCCGAGTTTTTTTTGAAATTTTGCGCCTATCACTTAGTTCTGCCGCGCCACGGGCAATGAAACGCAGTTGTTGAATAGTTTGCTTTGATAACTGTGATCTTTCCGCTTTATCTTCCATGTCTAACGCATCAGAGCCAGCACTAAATACAATAGTTACTGCTGCGTTAGCTTGCATATAAGCAACGTCTGAATCTAAATCTTTAGCTTTTTGTAGATAATCACAAAGCTCCATGGTGAAGTAACGAATTTCTCGTATAACTGCCGATCTAAAAGCGGCAGAAGTTCCTGAGCGTTCACGCAGTAATAAGCGAAAAACATTACCATTACTTTCTATTAATTCCATAAAGGTTTCAACAGAAATTTGAATCACTGAACCACCTTTAGCAATACGTTGACGTGCTTGACGCATTAATTGTCGCAAGGTTAAACCTGCTTCATCAACTAAAGTTAAACCGAGTTCATTCATATCAGTAAAGTGTCGATAAAACGATGTTGGTGCAAGACCTGCTTCTTTAGCAACCTCTCGTAAACTTAAACTGGAAAAACTACGCTCTGCACTTAATTGATTTAATGCCGCATCAATTAATAATCTGCGAGTTTTTTCTTTTTGCTGGGCACGAACACCACTCATGGTTATAACTCATCTAAAAGCAATTAGCTTTAATCATACTGTATTCAATGAGTAATGTCAGTTTTCACTAAGAACAGAAGAAAATATCATTAAATATATAATAAATGCGGTTGCCCAAATAACCGATGAACTAAGATATATAAAAGAGGCATTTTCTGCCATAAATGATAGTGGAAAAAAAGGCATTAAACTTCGTAATAAGGTTGCAATAACAATCAATAAAATGGCTAAATTAATCCACTTATTGGTTCTTAATTTTCGGCCCGTATGAATGGTACTAATAATAACCATTACCGTAAAAAAGGATAGACCAAACACACCTGTGGTTAAAAAGTGCCTAAAATGATTTATGCCATTAAAACCATCATAAAGATAATCAAATCCCATTAATCCATAACCTATCGCCATACTAAGTAAAACTAAAAATATAGGTAAAACATAAGGTTTAAAAATAATAATTTTTTCATCAATAAAAAAGTCATTCAAGGTATTTAATATAGCGGCACACACGGCAAAACCTAACCAACCTAGTATTGGGTTATAAGGAAATAAAAATTCAAACAATGTAAATAATATAATGCAAAGAATGGCTATGTTGTAGCGTGGTGGTCTAGCAACAAAGGTATCATCAACATTATTAGAGTCTAACCACTCGTTAATAGTTCCTGTGGCAATACGCCGTAACGCTAACAGTTCCAACACCATAAAGGAACCAAGTGCTACTTTTAAAATACTCATAGCATCCGTTGCTACCCACCCAGCCAATGATGCAAAAAACCATCCCTGAATAATGACAATACTAATTAATATTAACCCTAAACTAATGTGATTGCGTAATGGATCTACTATAAGTGGCTTAGCGATTAAAAAAACAATCCATATTAATAAGGGTAAGTTAGTTAAAGCAACAACATAAACACCCAGAGTATCTATCATCCAAAAAGCTATACGACCTATTAACCACAGCATAACAATATAAAATATTTGTTTTTTCGAAATGATAACAATATCGTTATACGCTTCAGAAACAAAAGTAAAAATAAACCCAATAATGCCAGCACTAGCAACGCCAAACATCATTTCATAAATATGCCAAACTAATTGATTTTGTATAAATAACGGAAGGTATCCAGACCAAACTAAACCCCATAGTGTAATAGATAAAATAATATAAATAGGTAATAACAAAAAAATTAGTCTGAACGAATTAGTCAGGAATGGTTTTATTTTATTTAACAAGGCACTATTACTTGTTGTCATGATATTTCATGCTCTACAGCAGTGTTTAAGTTCATTGATAATTCAAATGTTTGAATTACTTTAGGTTGCGCTAATAATTTTGCTGTTTCATGGTAAACAAATTGATCATCACGGTTTATTATAGGGGTATCTAAGGTAAGCCTATGCACAATACTTCCAGGGCTATTGGCCAGTAGTAAAATTTCATCACTTAAGCGTACCGCTTCCATCAAATCATGGGTAATAAATAAAATAGTGGTATTTTTTTTGGTTACATGTTGAACAAGGATTTGTTGTAGTTCTTGTTTTAAACCAATATCTAAGGCTGAAAAAGGCTCATCTAAAAATAGTAACTCAGGTTTAGTTACCATAGCTCTAGCAAAAGCAACACGTTGTCGCATTCCTCCACTTAAGTCTTTAGGATATTTATCTAAATCATGTGGTGTTAAACCAAAAACTTTCGATATAGATACTGCTTGCTGATAACGTTGTTTTTTATTGATACCCTTAGCTTTTAATCCAAAGGCAATATTGTCTAATGCTGTTTGCCAAGGAAGTAAACGAGGCTCTTGAAACGCAATAGCAAAACTATTAAAAGTATTGTCAACTATGCCATCGTTAACGGCTAATAATTTAGCACAAAGATGTAATAACGTTGTTTTTCCACAACCACTAGGGCCAACAATAGCAACAACTTTTCCTTGCTCTAAACAGAAATCAATATCTTTCAATATATTAGTTGGACCAAAGCTATGATTCAGCGCTGTAACTTGCAAGTGTGACTTAGTTAAAGGAGGCTTAGCTAAACAACTTCCTATTATTGGTTTTAGTCTCTCCATTGTTCTACCTCACGTTTAATGGGTTCCATTAAAAAATATTCAATAAATAACAACGAAATAACCAACATTAAAACTAACGCTAATGCGCCTTCAGTGTCTAGTTGACTACGGGTTACCGCTAATTCAGCACCAATGCCATCATAACTAGAAAGTAATTCTGCCATTACCACAATTTTCCAACTCATGCCTAAAGCAGCAATCCATGATGGAAATATATAAGAAAAAATATGAGGAAAGTAAATATCTTTTATTTTCATTAATAAGGGGGCATGAAAGCTTTCGGCCATTTCTTTTAAATTATTTTCTAATGTGCGAGTTCCTTGTAATGCTCCAATAAAAACAATAGGAAACGAAGCAACCACTACTGTAAAAATAACTGCGGTATCACCCATACCAAACCAAATCATCGCTAAAACAATCCATGCAATAGGTGGCATTCCCATAAAAATAGTAACCAGAGGACGGCTCATCATTGACGTAGTAACAAATAGCCCCGCTAATAAACCAAGACTTGAACCGATAGTAACTGAAATTACAAACCCCCATAATGCACGTTGAATGGTAATTTGCATTTCTTTCCATATGCCTTCATGTAATAACATATTAACAAGGCGTAAAAATGTGTCTTTAGGGGCTGGCAATACCAGCTCCCCATAAGCTTGATATCCTAATTCCCATAGCGCGATAAAAAGAAAAATACTCGCAATAGCTCCCCAGCCACTCCATAAATATCGAGGGAAATTTTTAAAAATATTAAGAATTGCAGCCATATAAATTATACTTTACCGATTACGGTCATTAATGTTGAGGGTATACATCATATTGCAAAGTCTTAATCGGATATATTATTATATTTGTATTAAAAGACATTTAGAGCATGTTGATCTTTGCTAATTATTTTTGCATGATTTCATTTAAACTTATCTTGATAATAATCAAGGCTATTTGTAACATGATCAAGTGATAAACAAGTTACAAATAGACCTTGTGTTTAAAATTAGAGTAGTTATTTTTACTACTTTGGCGTGTAATAAAAGCCATCATCTGGTAATTCACCACCAATTAAAGCGGGTGTACGTTTATGTAATATATTGAAAAAATATTCTAACTCTTTTCTTGAATCTATTGCAGAAACGTCTTCAAACTGACTTGTTTTCATTGATTCTGATACTGCTTCAGGAACTAACATTTCAATACGGTTAGCGACAATTTTTCCTGCTTCATCAGGGTTATCAATACACCATTGAGTTGCTTTTGCGTATTCTTCAATAAAACGCTCAATAATGTAAGGTGATAATTTTTTATTAATAACTGCCATACCCGCTTGAGGAATTCTAGCTTCACGTTTTAATAAACGCCCCCATTCTTTTTGTAAATCGACACTACGGTAAAGATCGGGTGCTATAACATTAATAGGAAAGGTTTTGGTTTTATGTAAAGCCATTGAAACAGCAGGCTCTATTAATAAAGCGTGATCAACACGACGCATAATTAATAATTGCATAGCGTCTAATGGATTAGGAACATAACGAAGTTTAAAATCTTTTTTTGGATCTAAACCTTGCAGTTCGGCCAGTTCTGCAAAAACAAGTTCAGGCATATCACCACGAAAAGGCATTGCGATTTCTTTACCTTTAAAATCAGCTAATGTTTGTAAACCCTGTTCACGCGATATCATCCATAAAATACCCCATATAGAAACATTGAGTAATTTTATATCGGCTCCTCTGTTATAAAGATTTGCGGCTACATTGGTTGGTGTTGCAATAAAATCAGTATCACCATTTAATGCTAATGCTCGTAATTGATCAGGATTACGCCATACAACAAATTTAAGTTCATCAGTAACGTCAGCTAAAGCATTAGATTCAACCATTCTAATTAATGGGTTTGAAACAGTCGCAAAAGGTCCTGCTAATGTGATTAATGGTAATTTTTCCACTGCATTTGCCGAGCTAATAAACAATACTAAGCAACTAATACATAAGCTATTAATTAATTTTTTTCTACACATAAAAACTCCACTTTTTACTTTTACAAATAAAAGAATAGGACTTTACCAAGCTTGGATAACAATTTAAATTTAAACCTAAAAAGTCAAGCGCTACTTTTAAAACAACTGACTTCATAAAAAACCACGAAGTAAAAAATAGCATGCTGATACTAGACCGAACGTCACTTAACTCTTCTAGCTCCTCAGGCGGTGTAATCTTCTCGCAAAAACCATCACTTGCCAAGCCTATAGCAATATTTCTTTTTTAACTTTTATTTTTATGCTTATAGTTCAGGTCGTAATATAGGTCGGACTTTAACCCGTAAAAGTAGGCTAAGCTATAATCTTGTGGTCTTAAATTTCCAACTATTAACAATTCCATAATTCAAATAAAAATACTTACAAATATCCTTGACTGGTCAGGTGATCTAGCTAAACTGTTAGACAGCGTACACGTGTACGCTTAATTTTATAGCAACTTGATTTTATCTAGAGATACAAAATGAAAAAACCTGCAATTATTTGGCTTAATGTTTCTATTTTTTTAGTCACTTTTTTGGTAGCTGCCATTGCAGTACCTTATCGTGCATTTACTACAGGCTTTGATAACACAGAAATAATATTCGCTTTAATGTGTTTTATTTATTGCGGCATGTCGATTACTGCGGGTTATCATCGATTATGGTCACATAAAACTTATCAAGCTCATTGGAGTTTACGCTTTATATTCGCTCTAGGCGGAGCCTTTGCCTTACAAAATAGTATATTACATTGGTCTTCCGATCACAGAATTCATCACAAACATGTCGATAACAATGATAAAGATCCTTACTCTGCTAAAATGGGTTTTTGGTACTCTCATATAGGTTGGATGTGTCGTGAATATCAAGCACAACGTTACCATGATTATAAAAATGTTCGTGATTTACAAAAAGATCCTATTGTTATGTGGCAGCATAAACATTATTTACTTTTAACTATAGCAATGAACTTTGGCATTCCTATTGCCTTTGGTTTATGGCATGGAAATTTACTTAATAGCTTATTATTGGTTGGTTTTTTGCGATTAGTGCTAAGCCATCATACGACTTTTTTTATAAACTCATTAGCTCATATTTGGGGAAAACAAACATATACTGATAAAAATACGGCAAGAGATAATGGGTTTTTAGCTTTTCTCACTTTTGGGGAGGGATATCATAATTATCATCATATTTTTGAGAATGATTATAGAAATGGTATCCGTTGGTGGCAATTTGATCCGACCAAGTGGTTAATTAAAAGTTGCCAATGGTTAGGTTTAACAAGTAAATTACGCACTAGTCCAGAAGACAGAATAGAAAAGATGCGCTTAGCTATGACCTTAAAACGCAGCAAAGATAAATTAACTCTATTACCTAATACTGAGCAGGCTATTCTACAACTTCAACAAGAATATGATCTATTAATTAACAAGTTAAATGCTTATTATCAAGTTCGTAAAACCTTATTAGCAGAAAAGCGTGAGCAAGTATTAGCCGATGTAGAAAAATCTGAGTTGATGAAACAGTATCAAGACTTAAAGCTTAAATTAACAGAGCAGCAAAAAAATTGGCAAATACTGACAGAAAAACTCGTTTAATAAAAAAATAAAATAGTTATCGTTCTATTACCATTCACCCTAAATCCTGCTAGAATTTTCGTAATGAATAAAGTATAAGCGGATTTGGGGAAAGTCTTTTGGCTAAAGCTAATGTAAAAAGCTCAACTAGTGATAAAGTTTTTGATTATGATGTAATCATCATAGGTACAGGTCCTGGCGGCGAAGGCGCATCTATGGAGCTAACTAAGAGAGAAAGAAAAGTTGCCATCATTGAACGTTACAAAGATGTCGGTGGTGGTTGTACTCATTGGGGAACAATACCTTCAAAATCATTACGTCAAAGTGTTAGTCGCCTAATAGATTATAATTCTAATCCATTATTTCGGGGACACGATAAAGCAAAGCATCTAACCTTTGCTGATATTTTAAGGCACTCTTCTGCTGTTATTCGTAAACAAGTTCAACTACGTAGTGGCTTTTATGATCGCAATCGAGTTGAGCTGATTACTGGTGAAGCATCATTCATTGATGTCAATACTATTCAAATAGTAAAAAATGATGGATCAGTAGAAAAGATTAGCGCTGAAAAAATTGTTATTGCCACTGGTTCTCATCCTTATCGTCCTGATGATATCAATTTTGATCATTCGCGCATTTATGACTCAGATACAATACTCTCTCTTAAACATAATCCACGCTCTATCATTATATACGGCGCAGGGGTGATAGGCAGTGAGTATGCATCGATATTTCGCGGTTTAGGAGCAAAAGTAGATTTAATCAATACGCGTGATCGGCTTCTCTCCTTTTTAGATGATGAAGTGTCCGATTCCTTAAGCTACCATTTATGGAATAATGGTGTAGTCATTAAACACGGCGAACAAATTGAGCGTGTTGAAGCATCTAATCAAGCAGTAACTGTACATTTGGAGTCAGGAAAAAAAATGCGTGCTGACTGTTTGCTTTTTGCCAATGGGCGAACAGGTAATACTGCTGATTTAAACCTCAGTAACGCAGATCTAAAGGTTGATGGTCGTGGTCAACTTAAAGTAAATAACCAATATCAAACACATGTTGAAAATATTTATGCTGTAGGTGATGTTATCGGTTACCCAAGTTTAGCTAGCGCGGCTTACGATCAAGGTAGGTTAGCTGCATCAGCTATGATAAACAACAAAAGCAATGCAAAGTTAATCGCTGATATTCCTACAGGTATTTACACTATTCCTGAAATCAGCTCTGTTGGAAAAACAGAACAAGAATTAACTGAAGCAAAAATACCTTATGAAGTGGGAAGAGCACAGTTTAAACATTTGGCACGAGCACAAATATCTAATAGTTTAGTTGGATCATTGAAAATTCTTTTTCATCGTGAAACTAAGGAAATATTAGGTATCCATTGCTTTGGTGAAAATGCTGCTGAAATTATTCATATTGGCCAAGCTATCATGCAACAGAAAAATGGTGGTAATACGATAGAGTACTTTATAAATACCACTTTCAACTACCCAACTATGGCAGAAGCATTTCGTGTTGCAGCATTAAACGGATTAAATAGGTTATTTTAATAGTATGAAGAAGATTCTATTTGTAATCAGTTTATTATTATTTAGCTATCACAGTTTTGCTGCTGATAGCTACAGTATTTATTTAGTACGCCATGCTGAAAAACTAGCTGGCTCAAAAAATCTGGGGTTAACCCATTGTGGAAAATCACGCGCTAAATTATTAGCAAGTCTGTTATCAAAAGCCCATATTGCAGAGGTATACAGCACAAGTTATCAGCGCACCATGCAAACAGCCAGACCACTTGCTAACTTAACAAAAGTGGCAGTAAAAAATTATAGTCCTAATCATTTAGAACAGTTTGCTTTACAATTAAAACAAAGAAAGGTGAATGCACTAGTGGTTGGTCATAGCAATACCACACCAATATTGGTTGAAATATTAACAAAGGAAAAGATCCCTTTATTAACAGAACATGACTATCAATATTTGTATCAAGTTCAGGTTATTAATGAACAACCTATTTTGACTGTTTTTCAACAGCCACTAAAATGTATTGCTTCACAAGTTGCTATCAATTAAAAGTACGTTTTATTTTAGTATAATAACTTACTACCTGTACCCATTTTAATTAATTCTATTTCTGCAATTTTAAAAGCTTTACCCCACTGTTGGATTGTCATCATGTCCGCTATAAAAATACCTTTCACGCGTAAAATGGTACCTGCCACTTTATATTTTTCAGGTAAATCCATAGGTAAAAGCTTAACTCCATTTTCAGAAACTAATCCATAGAATCCGCCTTCAAAATCTAAATATTTTACAGTGACTTGTTGCCATGACTCTTTTATCGTAATTATTGGTAGATCTTCTTTCGTTGCAGCAATCCGTTCTTCAGATGAGATGGCGCAACCAGAGATTAATAAAAATACTAAACTTAAAACCATCTTTGACATATTATGCTTCTCATTTAATCATAAAAAAGGTTGAATATAAATTATACTCAACCTTTTGTCATCTCTCATTATTTAGACAATTAAAGCATATAGTTTTCAGGCATTGGTAAAGCAGCAACACCAGAATCAACTGCAGCTTGTGCTACTGCTTTAGCAACAGCAGCCAATAAACGAGAGTCCATTGGCTTAGGAATAATGTAATCTTTACCAAAATTCAACTCTGTTTCACCACTTGCAGTTAATACCTCAGCAGGAACGGGCTCTTTGGCCAAGGCACGAATAGCATGAACTGCAGCCACTTTCATTTCGTCATTAATAGTCCTAGCTCGAACATCTAAAGCACCACGAAAAATAAATGGAAAACATAAAACGTTATTAACTTGATTTGGGTAATCACTTCGACCTGTAGCGATAATAATATCATCGCGCGCAGCTGAAGCATCCTCAGGCTTGATTTCAGGATCAGGGTTAGAACAAGCAAAAATAATAGGATTTTCAGCCATCAATTTCACTTGCGCTTGTGAAAGTAAATCTGGACCAGATACACCAACAAAAACGTCTGCACCGTTTATTGCATCATCTAAAGTGCGTTTATCAGTATTATTTGCAAATAATTTTTTATATTCATTCAGATCATCACGACGTGTATGCACAACACCCTTAGTATCAAGCATGTATATTTTTTCACGCTGTGCTCCACATTTAATTAGTAATTCCATACATGCAATGGCTGCAGCGCCTGCGCCTAAACAAACAATGTTAGCTTGTTTAATATCTTTACCCTGAATATCTAACGCATTCATCATTCCTGCTGCGGTAACAATAGCTGTACCATGTTGATCATCATGAAATACAGGGATTTTACAGCGTTCAATTAAAGCTTTCTCAATTGCAAAACATTCAGGCGCTTTAATATCTTCAAGATTGATACCACCAAAACTGTCTGCAATATTAGCAACAGTGTTCACAAACTCTTCAACCGTTTTATGTTTTACTTCAATATCAAAAGAATCTATGTTTGCAAAACGTTTGAATAATAATGATTTTCCTTCCATTACAGGCTTTGATGCCATTGGGCCTAAGTTGCCTAAACCTAAAATAGCTGTACCATTTGTAATAACAGCTACAGTATTACCTTTTGCTGTATATTTATAAACGTCATCAGGATTTTCGGCTATTTCTCTTACAGGCTCTGCTACGCCAGGGCTGTATGCTAGCGATAAATCTTCACTAGTTTCAGCAGCAGTAGTTAATGAAACGCTAATTTTACCTGGTGTAGGTAATGAATGGTAATCAAGTGCCTGTTGGCGAAGGTCTGACATTGGTTTTTCCTAGTACATTAGTTTGCTATTTTATGAATAACGATTTTGTAAAATTTTTCTATTTTTAGACTTTATATTGTATCGCATTACATTGTATTGCTCATAATTATATCAAGGTCGTTTAACTATATAAAATCGCTGTAAGCTATATTAAATATAAACTTTTTGAATGGTAGGATAATATTATTTCCCTAAGCATCCAACAAACAAAAAACCCTTACCAAATAAATGATAAGGGTTTTAAAATAACACTTCGTTAATAATAAGTGCGAATAAATTCTCACTTACAAAAGTTTAATCGATAAGACTAAGCTTTAACTACAATATCAATCAAAGTCCACTTCTCTAGAAGTTAGCAGACTTAGATATTGGCGCTATGTTTTAACAATAACATCAACTAAAGTCCACTTTCCTAATAGTTAGCAGACTTAGATATTGGCGCTATGCTTTAACAACAACGTCAACTAAAGTCCAGTTTCCTAATAGTTAGCAGACTTAGATATTGGCGCTATGCTTTAACAATAACATCAACTAAAGTCCACTTTCCTAATAGTTAGCAGACTTAGATATTGGCGCTATGCTTTAACAACAACGTCAACTAAAGTCCAGTTT
>JADGDH010000004.1:39879-42101 GCA_016745015.1 Colwellia sp. | reverse complement strand
TATTGGCGCTATGCTTTAACAACAACGTCAACTAAAGTCCAGTTTTTAGACTTAGATATTGGCGCTACTTCACGAATTGTTACTACATCACCTTCATTACATACGTTAGTTTCATCATGTGCTTTCAACTTAGTTGAGCGCGTGATGTATTTACCGTACATAGGGTGTTTAACGCGACGTTCAATCATTACAACAATAGACTTATCCATTTTGTTACTGATAACAACGCCTTGTAGTGTGCGGATTTTGGCTTCGCTCATTACTTACCTGCCTTTTCAGTTATGATAGTCTTAACACGTGCAATGTTGCGACGTACAATTCTTAGCAAATGAGTTTGTGCTAATTGACCAGTGCTTGCTTGCATGCGGTAGTTAAACTGCTCGCGTAGAAGCTCTAGTAATTCAGCATTAAGCTCTTCAATGCTTTTTGCTTTAAGTTCGCTAGCTTTCATTACATTACCGTCCTAGTTACGAAGGTAGTTTTAAACGGAAGTTTAGCAGCAGCTAAAGCAAATGCTTCGCGCGCTATTTCTTCAGAAACACCTTCCATTTCATAAAGAACACGGCCAGGAAGAATTTGGCAAACCCAATATTCTACTGAACCCTTACCTTTACCCATACGAACCTCAAGAGGTTTTTTGGTAATTGGCTTATCAGGGAAAACGCGTATCCAGATTTTACCTTGACGTTTAACATGACGAGTCATGGCACGACGTGCGGCTTCAATTTGACGAGCAGTCATACGACCACGTTCAAGCGATTTTAAGCCGAAAGTACCGAAGCTAACTGAACTACCAACCTGTGCAAGACCACGGTTGCGCAGTTTAAATTGCTTGCGGAATTTAGTACGTTTTGGTTGTAACATTACTTATTCCTCTACTTGGCTTTACGGTTGTTTTTTCTTTTAGGCTTAGCAGCTGGTTGCTCTGCTTGCAATGGCATTTTACCAATGATTTCACCTTTAAAGATCCAAACTTTAATACCAATAACACCATAAGTCGTGTTACCACGCGCAATTGCGTAGTCGATATCGGCACGTAATGTATGTAAAGGTACACGACCTTCACGATACCATTCTGCACGTGCAATATCAGCGCCGCCTAAACGACCGCTAACTTGAACTTTGATACCCTTAGCACCTAAACGCATAGCGTTTTGTACGGCACGCTTCATAGCACGACGGAACATAACACGACGCTCTAATTGACTAGCAATACTGTCAGCAACAAGCTGCGCATCCATTTCTGGCTTACGTACTTCAGCAATATTGATTTGAGCAGGAACGCCAGCAATTTTAGACACTGCTAAACGTAATTTTTCAACATCTTCGCCTTTCTTACCGATAACAACACCCGGACGAGCCGTATGAATTGTTACACGGATAGATTTAGCTGGACGTTCAATAACTACTTTAGATAGTGATGCGCGCTTAAGCTTTTCTTTTAAAAATTCGCGAACCTTATGGTCGCCGTCTAAATTGCTAGCAAAATCTTTGCTGCTTGCAAACCAAGTAGACGCGAAAGGTTTCGTGATACCTAAGCGAATACCGGTAGGATTAACTTTTTGACCCATACTAATATACTCCTAAGAATCAGACACAATCACAGTAATGTGACTTGTGCGCTTGATGATGCGATCGGCTCGGCCTTTCGCTCGTGGCATAATACGTTTCATTGTTGGACCATCGTCAACCAAAATGGTTTTAACGAACAATTCATCAATGTCTGCACCTTCGTTGTGCTCTGCATTAGCAATCGCTGAGTTAAGTACTTTTTTAACTAAGTCAGCAGCTGATTTGTTGCTGAAGGTTAAAATTTCAAGTGCTTTCTCAACGTGTATGCCACGGATTTGATCCGCAACTAAACGTGCTTTTTGAGCAGAACCGCGGGCAAATTTATGTATAGCAGTAGCTTCCATTTAACTTCCCCTTACTTCTTAACTTTCTTATCAGCGACATGACCGCGATAAGTACGAGTTGGTGCAAATTCTCCTAATTTGTGACCGATCATTTCTTCGGTTACAAATACAGGAACGTGTTGACGGCCATTATGGACAGCTATGGTCAATCCGATCATCGTAGGGATGATCATTGAACGACGGGACCAAGTTTTAATTGGCTTTTTATTCCCGCTTTCCACCGCTTTCTCTACCTTCGTCAACAAGTGTAGGTCAATAAAAGGACCTTTCTTGAGGGAACGTGGCATGGTGATTCCTTAATTATCA